>DATMBT010000565.1:0-9987 GCA_035559475.1 Gemmatimonadaceae bacterium | reverse complement strand
GTGGGTTCCGGTTGCGATTGAGCGGCTCTGGCGCCGGCACGTTGATGTTTCCGATCCACATCTTCTTACCCGGAATTACCACGTACTGCACGGTGGCCCGATGGTCCGCCGGGAACTGGTCGAAGTTCCTCAGCACTTCCGCCTGCGGATAGCCGCGATTCAGCAGTCGGCGGCGAATCGTGTCACGCGCCGCTTCAAGCACGGTGATGTCGAAACGATCGCGCGCCTTCAACGGGAGACCCTGGGTGAACCGCGTGGAGTCCGTGACTGGCTGCGGGTCCCAGACGACCGACACGGTGTCCAGGAGCATTGGCTCGCCTTCGGTGATGTGATACTCCACCGCCACCATTCGCGGGCCTAACGGTTTCAGGACCGGCTTGACGCGGACGTCAGGAAACCCGGTCCGGCGATAGTGGTAGTCGAGGCGTGCCGAGTCCTCGACGAGCGCTGCGAGTGAGTCGAGGCAGTACTTCTGGCCGAAGATGCGAAACGTCCGGCGCCAGAAGGTTGATGCGGTGGTGGCGATACCGCGCTCGAGCGAATACGAGGTGTGCGTCTTGTTGCCGATGAACTTGAGCGAGCGAACTTCGATGTCCAGCGGTTTATCGCACGCGATATCCGGACGGCGCTGCGCGGAGGCTGTGGTCGCGAGCGCCGAGAGCAGGGCCGCCGCGAGCAAGGCCGCCCTTCCACTCACCATCGTCAGGCGATCTCGACCAGAACTGTACCCGGCCCTTTCTGCTTGGCGCGGCGCTTCACGTCCGCGGCACGCATTCCGAGATGCTGCAGGTTCACCCATCCGTCGGGCCTGACCAGCAGGACCGCGGTTGACAATCGCGCTAATGGAAATCTCCTGACCTGGCCTTCGCGATCGACGCCGGTGAAGGAGCCCTGTTTGGCAGCTTCGTCGCCGACCGCGCGCTCTATTACCCGCTTCGCGCGACTTGTGCATTCGGCCACGAAGGCTTCGGCGCGGCCTGGGGCGGTCAGGATGATGAAGTCGTCGCCGCCGATGTGGCCCACGAAGTCCTTGCCGTCTTCGCTTCCCACCATGCCTGACGATTCCCGGATCGCGCCGCCCAGTCCGCGAATGACTTCGTCGGCAATGGCGAAGCCGAAGGTGTCAGCAAATGGCTTGAAGTAGTCGAGGTCCAGGTAGCAGACCGCGAACGACTCGGCGCGTTCGATCCGCAACATGATCTCGCGGTCGATCGCGCGCCCGCCGGGCAGGCCGCTGGTGGGGTTCCGGTCCGACTCGCGCTGGACGAGTCGCAGCAGCGCCTGCACTCGTGCGCGGAGTTCGCGCGGGTCGAACGGCTTGGCGAGGTAGTCGTCTGCGCCAGCCGCGAAGCCCTCGACTTTTGACTCAACCGTGCTCTGCGCGGTCAGCATGAGCACTGGAATGCGCGCGGTGAACGGATTGGTTTTGACGCGACGGCAGACCTCGAAGCCGTTCATCCCGGGCATTGCATGGTCGAGGATGACCAGGTCCGGTTCCCGACCCTGGAGGGCGGTCAGGACGGCAAGACCGTCCTCGACGAGGTCGACCTCATGGCCCGCGGACCTGAAGAGGTCGCGAAGCATCAGGCGCATCTCTTCGTTGTCGTCGGCGAGGAGCAGATAACTCACGTATCGACCGGAGTTTGCGCGGAGGAAGGCAGAGCGTGTTTTGTAAGTTCACTGGACGCCTTCGGTTGGTCAACGGCGAATGTGGATTGCTCCGTCCCTGTTTCTTGTTATTGGTAGCGCGCCGGGGATGTATGCACCCTGGTTCATGCGGAGCCGCGGAAACGCGGAGGGCAGAGGCCATTTACGACGCGTCGCAGGCGCTCCCGGGATGCATCATCCGGCCTAACGTGTGAGAAGCGGCCAATCGCGGGCGACCATACAGCATGTGCCCCTTCGCGAGCGAGCCGTAGCGGCCCCGCATCGCTACTCACGCCTCGTGACTAACGCAAATGGGCGCCCGACCGAAGCCAAACCCATGTCGCATCGTCGTTTCCGTCTGCCTGACGATTGCGATGGCGCATGAACCTCCTTGTCGTGGCTTCGGCCCAACGATTGCGTAAGGGTCACGCCATGGCCCAAAATCGTGACCGGCAGGTATCGGAATTTGTCGCCTTTGCGCGATTTCTTGCGGGGGTGCCACGGTTTGTGCGCCGCCGCATGACCGCCGCGGAGGCGCTCGAGATAGTTCAGGAACGGCTCCGGAATCGGGAGCGCAACTTCCTTTCCGTCGCGGAAACGGGGATTTACGCCAATCCCTACAGCCCGTACCGCGCGCTGCTTTCAAACGCGGGGTGCACGCTCCACGACCTGCGCAACCTGGTCGAGCAGGACGGACTCGAAGGCGCCCTGCAGCAGCTCCGGCAGAAGGGCGTCTACGTCAGCTTCGAGGAGTACAAGGGTCTCCAGCCGATCGTCCGCGGCAGCCAGACGATTCACACGACGCCCGCCGACTTCGACAACCCCACCGCGTCGCGCTACTACTCCACGTCAACCAGCGGCAGCACCGGAGCTGGTCGTCGGGTGCAGCTCGACCTTGGTCACTTCTACGAACTCCTCCCGTCGCGCATCCTGAGCCGGCACGTCCAGGGCGTCCTCGGGATTCCGGCTGCATCCTGGTCAGACTTTCCGCCGGCCGGCGGACTGCAGGGCGTGCTCATACAGGCCGCTTCGGGAAGCAAAGCCACGCACTGGTGCGTCTCGCGCATGAACGGACCTGACGCGACCCCGCTGCGTTTCCGCCTCGCCACCTTCGCGGCGCTGAGTGTGGCGCGGGCAGCCGGCGCTCCCGTGAAATGGCCGATACACGTCCCGTTCGACCGGGCCATCGAGCTCGCGGAGTGGGCACGCGACCAGGTGAAGCGCCACGGAAAGGCCACCATCCACGCATCGGTCAGCCGCATCCTCCGGATCGCCCTCGCGGCGCGCGAGGCCGGCATCGACCTGAGCGGCGTCATCCTGCGCGGCGGCGGCGAGCCTCCCACCACCGCCAAGGTGGCGCAGATCGTGGCGTCAGGCGCGACCTTCTATTCCGGCTACGCGTTCAGTGAGGTCGGCTCGGTCGGGTCCCAGTGCCTCAACCCCGACGGGCCTAACGACCATCACTTCATGCGCGACCACCTCGCGATGATCCAGGCGCCGCGTCTCATCCCGGGCTTCGACATCGAGGTGTCCGCGTTCTGCTTTACCAGCCTGCTCCCCAGCGCCCCCAAGCTCCTGTTCAACGTCGAGTCGGACGACTACGGCACCGTGGACGACCGTGACTGCGGCTGCACCTGGGCAAAGCTCGGCTTCACCCGGCATGTCCGCGATATCCGCAGCTTCCGCAAGCTCACCGGCGAAGGCATTACCCTCGTGGGCAGCGACCTGGAGCGGGTCCTCGATGAGGTGCTCCCGGCCCGGTACGGCGGCAGCGCGCTCGACTACCAGTTTGCCGAGGAGGAGGACGAGCGCGGATTCACGCGCCTCATCCTCCGCGTAGCACCCGCCATCGCGTTAGGCGACGAGGCGGAAGCGACCGACTTCGTCCTCAAGGCCCTCGACCAGACGGGCTCCGGTGGCATGCTCGTGCAGGCCACCTGGAGGCAAGCGGGCACGGTCCGCATCCGGCGCGAGTCGCCCACGGTCGGCGGACGGGGGAAGGTGCTGCCGCTCGATATCCGGTCCCGGAAAAAGGCGTCCTGATGCGTCCACGCACGTTGCTCCTCGGCCTGGCCGCGTTCGCCCTCGGGTGCAGCGCACCGCCTGACGAGTCGCCGAAAGAATTGATCAAGGTTCGCATGTCCTTCGGCAAGCACCTGAGCTATGGACCGCTGATGGTCGCCCAGGCTGAGGGCTTCTTCAGGGACGAAGGCATCGACCTGGAATGGGTGCCGCTGGTCAAGTCCGCGGAGACGCTCGTCGCGCTGATCACGGGCGACATCGATGTGCGTCCGGGTCCGATCCACGCCGGGTTCCTGTCCGCGATCGGGCGCCAGGCGCCGATCAGGATCGTCGCCGGAATGGGCAACCTCAACGCCGGGAGCTGCACCTACTACGGCATCATCCTGCGGCCAGGACTCGACACCGCGGGGACACCGAAGATCAAGCGCATGCGCGCCAGCTCGGACGGCGCCACTCGATTCGTCGTCAAGCACATGCTGGCAAAGCGCAACATCGGCATCAACTCGCTCGAAGCGGTCAGCATTCCCGAAGCGGTCATGGCCACGGCCCTGGAGACAGGTGCGCTCGACGCCATCGCCGTCTCCGAGCCGGCGCTCACCCGGCTCAGGAACAAGGGCACGTTCTGGCTTTCCGGCCAGGATGCCGTTCCGGGATTCCAGTGGGGGGTGATTGCCTTCGGCGAACGCCTGCTCACCCGGGACCGCGAGATCGGCACGCGATTCCTGCGGGCCTACCAGCGAGGGGTTGCGCAGTACCTGCAGGGGAAGACCGATCGCAACGTCGCGATCATTGCCGAGGCGACGAACGAAACGGTTGAGACCACGCGCGCGGTGTGCTGGCCCGACTTCGCCCCGGACTCCCGGATCAACTGGGAGAGCCTCGCCGCCTACCAGGATTGGGCCGTGACCGAAGGGCTCATGCTGAAAGCCGTGTCTCGCGCCCAGGCCCTCGATTCGTTGTTCGTGACCGCACCAGGGATGCCATAGCCGCGCGTCCGCACTTCACCAGGGAAAGTCCATCATGCACTCGTTCAGCCCGAAGGTCATTTCGAGCCACACGCGCGCGACCGCCTGCCTGGCGCTCGCGGCGGCGTTCTGCACCCTCCCGATCGACCGTGTGTCCGCGCAGGCAGCAACCGACACCACGACGGCGCGCTCCAAGGCGTTAGGCAGGGTTGTCATCTCCGCGACGCGCACGGAACAGGAACTTCGTTCGCTCCCCACGCACGTCGTGGTGATCGACCGGCCGGCCATCGCGATGTCCGCTGCGGCTACGGTACCGGACCTGCTGCGCAGTATTCCGGGATTCACCACGCGCGACTACCAGTCGGGCCTGATCAGTGGATCCAGCCAGTCCATGGTGTCGTTCCGCGGGCTCGGTGGTTCGTCGGCCGGGCGCGCGCTGGTGCTGCTGGACGGCGTCCCCGCCGGAGACCCGTTTTCGGGGTGGCTGGACTGGGGGCGCATCCCCCTGACGATGCTGGAATCCGCCGAAGTCATTCGCGGCGGCGGGTCGATGATCTGGGGCAGCCGGTCACTGGGTGGTGTCGTGAACCTTCGCACCATCTCTCCTCGCCAGAACGAAATGCACCTCCTGCTGGAAGGCGGCAGCCTGGGTACGACACGCGCCGCCGGCTCAGCCAGCATTCGCCACGGAACCCTCTCCGCCACCGTTGGCGGCGACGCCATGGAGACCGATGGCTTCGTTGTCCTCCGCCAGGCCGGCACGGCCGATGAACCCGAGAACACCATACATCGGGCCCTGTCCGCGAAGCTTGGCTGGGATGCCAGCACTTCGCTGCAAACGTGGTTAGGCGGCACGACATTCGACGGCGGCAGACCGCCGATCGGCACCGACGATCAGCAGCGGTTCGACGAAGCCCGCGGCGGAATGCGCTGGATCACGCCGCGTGGAGCCATCACCCTGGCCGCGTTTACGAATCGCCGGTTTGCGTATTTCATGAGCGATACGTACAACGCCGACCGCTCCAGCCGCACACCCAGTCGCAGCAACGGCACGCCGGCACATTCCACGGGCGGGTCGCTGCAGTGGACGCAGACCGCCTTCGACCGCCACGAACTGACGGCCGGCGCTGACTTCTCGCTGGCGTCAGGCTCGGTCTCGGAACTCTTCGCGATCGTGGACGGCGATGCGACCCGTGAGCGCAAGGTGCACGGCGCTCAGCAGCTCAGTGGTTTCTTCGTCCAGGACGCCGCCGATCTTGGGCACGGCGTACGCATGGTTGCCTCGGCACGCGCCGATCGCGTGCGCAATCAGGAGGGCCATCGCATCATGCGCGCGCTCGACCAGGACAGCATACTCTCGGATTCCACGTTCGAGGAGTTGACCGCCAGCAAGCTCACGTATTCGTTAGGCCTCCGCTGGCAGCAGACCGGCTGGCTCGGCTGGCGTGGGAGCGTGTACGACGCGTTCCGCGCGCCCAGCATGTACGAGATGTATTACCCACGTTTTTCGAGTCGCGGGGGAGTGACTGAGGCGAATTCGACGCTCCGACCAGAGCGCCTGCACGGCGGCGAGGTTGGTGCGGACCTGACGCTCGCATCCGGACTCATCGCCCGGGTAACAACGTACACAAGTCGCGTTGCCGACCCCATCATGGATGTCACGATCGGCACCGCGAGCGCGACCCAGGCGCAAGTCATCCAGCCGTGCGGGCTGATGCCGAAAGGCCAGACCTGCGGCCAGCGGCAGAACGTACACGCATTGCGCAGTCGCGGCCTCGAGACCGAAATCGACTGGCTGCCTGTCGCCGCATGGAACCTGACCGCGGGGTACGCGTTCACGCCGACCCGTGTCATGGCCCCCGGTCACCCGGCCGATGGCATGCAGGCGATTCGAGCCGCCCGACACACCGGTACCGCGGGCCTGACGTATTCGCCGCGCTGGGCTACGATTGGTATCGATGCGAAACGAATTGGTTCGAGGTTTGACGATGACCTCAATTCAGTGAAGCTGGACGCCTTTACGCTCCTCGGGTTCCGGGTGAACCGGTCCATTGGACGGGGCGTGACCGCCTATGTCCGGGTCGAGAACGCCCTCAACAAGGAGTTCGAGGTCGCGCGGACCCGTGCCGGCCTGGCCGACCTGGGTGCGCCACGCTGGGTTACCGCCGGCGTCAGGACTTCCTGGTGACGAATGCCACGACCATGGCCGCTCCGCGTCCGGTGACGAAGCTGCCTGACGCGGCCTCGAACCAGCGCGGGGGTGCTCGTCACGTCACGTGCGACGACATCAGCCACACCTTCACCGGCGAGCGAGGCGAGGTCGAGGCGCTGAGGAACGTGACGGTCGCGATCGACGCGCACGAGTTCGTGTGCATCGTGGGACCAAGCGGCTGCGGCAAGTCCACGTTGCTTCGCATCATCGCCGGTCTCGAAACACCGACCGCGGGTGAAGTGCGGTTCGATGGCGAGGCGGCCCACCGCGGCGTGCGCGGCGGACTTGTGGTGCAGGAACACGGAACGTTCCCGTGGCTCACGGCCGTCGACAATGTCGCCTTCGGGCTGGCGATGGAGCACATGCCGAAACCGGAACGCCGGGCTCGCGCCATGGAATACCTCGAGCGAGTGGGCCTTTCCGCCTTCGCGAAGCACTACCCGCACGAACTGTCGGTGGGCATGCGCCAACGCCTGGGGATCGGGCGCGCGATGGTCGTGGATGCACCGCTGCTGCTGATGGACGAACCGTTCGCGGCCCTCGACGCGCAGACCCGGCGGCGGATGCAGGACGAATTGTTAGGCATCTGGGCGGCCGACCGGCGCACGGTCCTCTTCGTCACGCATGACATCGACGAAGCCGTGAGGCTCGGCGATCGCGTGATCGTCATGTCGGAACGACCGGGGCGCGTGCTGGCCGACATCGCAGTCCCGCTCGAGCGGCCACGCGACTTCAAGCGCGACTACTTCCAGGCGCGCGGCATCATCGAGGAGATCTGGCGGCTCCTTGATGCCCCGCCGGAGACCATCGACTGATGTCAGCACCCAACGGTTCCGCCCAGGACGCCACGCCGGCCGCAGTGCCGGTGCGCTGGTCGCGACGCTTTTTTGTCGTGTGGCTGGTCCTGCTGGTGGTGTGGGAGGGGATAATCCGAGCCGGATGGTACACGGGACTCTTCCTCCCCGCGCCGTCGGCCATCCTCTCGTCGCTCGGTGGACTGATCGCCGACGGCACGCTGGCCGGTCACATCACGTTCACGGTGATGCGCATCGTCATGGGTCTCATCGGTGGCGCGACCCTGGGACTCCTGCTCGGGCTCGCGATGGGCATGTCGAGGCGGTTGCGGCGACTGTTCGATCCCATCGTCGCGGCGCTGCATCCCATTCCACGACTGGCATTTTTCCCGCTGCTCATCGTCGTCTTCGGCGTCGGCGAGATGTCGAAGCTGGCGGCGGTTTCGTTAGGCGCGTTTTTCCCCATGCTGCTGAACACCATGGCTGGCGTGCGCGGGATGAACCCCGTTCACCTCGAGCTGGGCCGCAGCTACGGCGCGACGCGACGGCAGATGTTCCTGCACGTGCTGTTTCCGGGAAGCCTGCCGCTCATGTTGACCGGGCTTCGGCTCTCGTCGAACGTCGCGTTCCACGCCACCATCGGCGTCGAGATGGTCGGGTCGCGAACCGGCATCGGATCGCTCCTCTGGCTCTCATGGCAGACGTTCAGCATCGACCAGCTCTACGCAACGCTCACCGTGATCGCGGCACTCGGCATCGGACTCGCGTCGTTGATCAGGTGGATCACCGTCCGCGGTGCACCGTGGCTGGCGGAACGTCCGGCCATCGCATGACCAAATGACCAAGGCGGCACCCCTGGGCGCGAGGGGACCCACATGACATCACCGCTGCGGATGTTCCCGCGCGGGGACCGGCCGCCCCAGGCCGAGGACATGCTGGACGATCCTGACAAGGTCGCCCCCGTGTCGGCATCGGCCTGGAAAGAGTTGGCAGCCCTGCTGGGACGGCACCGCACCCATGTCATCGGCGGAGTGGTCCTCACGCTGGTCAGCAGGCTGGCGGGACTCGTCCTCCCGGCGTCGTCGAAATATTTCATCGACCACGTGCTGGTTGACCGTCGCAGCGAGATGCTCCTCCCGCTCGCCGCGATCGTCATCAGCGCGACCCTCGTGCAGGCCGGCGCCGGCTATGCGCTCTCGCGCGTCCTGGGCATGGCGGCGCAGCGCGCGGTGGCCGACATGCGGCGCCGCCTGGCCGCACACGTGCTGCGACTTCCCATCGCACGATTCGATGCGACGCAGGTCGGTGCGCTGACGTCGCGCATCATGTCCGATCCGGACGGCATCAGGAACCTGCTTGGCTCCGGGTTCGTGCAGCTGCTGGGTGGGCTCGTCACCGCGGGCGCGTCGCTGGGCGTCCTGTTCTGGATCGACTGGCGCATAACGACTGTCATGCTGCTCTTCATGGTGGCGATCGGCGGCGGCGTGGGCCTGGCGTTCAAGCGGCTGCGTCCCGTCAACCGCGAACGGAGCCTCGAGTTCGCGCGCATCACCGGGCGGCTGGGTGAGGCACTCGGCGGCATTCGCATCGTGAAGGCGTACGTGGCCGAGCGTCGCGAGAACCTGACCTTCACGCGCGGCGTGCACCGGATGCTCCGGCTGGTGGACCAGACGCTCGCGGGGTGGTCGGCCGTCAGCGCGCTCACGATCCTGGTGGTGGGCGGCATAGGCGCGACGATGATCCTGCTGGGTGGGCGCGCTGTGCTCGCTGGCTCGCTCACGTTAGGCGACCTGGCGATGTATGCCCTGTTCACCGGACTGGTTGCGGCGCCGCTGATCCAGGTGGCACAGGTGGGCACACAACTGTCCGATGCGATGGCAGGCCTCGAGCGGGCCCGCGAACTGCTGGACGAGCCGGTGGAAGGCGGGCCCGGCGACGTTGGCGATCCGGTGCCGCGCCTGACGGGTTCAGTGGAGTTCGACCAGGTCGGTTTCCAGTATCGCCCCGACGTGCCGGTGTTATGCTCCATCTCGTTCGACGCTTCACCTGGGGCAACGACAGCCATCGTAGGTGCCAGCGGTTCCGGGAAGAGCACACTCCTCGGACTGATGGCCGCGTTTCACCGCCCCACGTCAGGAACGATCCGGATCGACGGCTTCGACATCGCCGGGTTCGACCTGGAGGAGTATCGCCGACAGATCGGACTCGTGTTGCAGGACACGTTCCTGTTCGACGGGACGATCCTCGAAAACATCCGCTATTCGCGTCCGTCGGCGCCGATCCAGGAAGTGTTCAGGGTGGCCGAGGTGGCACACTGCCATGAGTTCATCAACCGCATGCCCGATGG
>DATMBT010000564.1:0-4086 GCA_035559475.1 Gemmatimonadaceae bacterium | reverse complement strand
TAGCGCGTAACCCTGTCCCATGACGGCACCGCCTTCGACCTGCCCCCGAACGAGGCGGGGATTCACCACCCGCCCGGCATCGATCACGCTCACCACGCGTAACACGCGCACCTGACCTGTCTCCGGGTCCACGGTCACGTCGGCCACGCAGCTACCGGCGCTGAAGGTCGTGATGTGTCGCCCGACTCGCGCATCGAGCGATGAGGCTTTCGGAAAACGCCACGTATACCGGCGCGTGACACCCTCGTCAGGCAGGGGCGTGCGGCCACGGGCAGCCACGACCCGACGACACGCGCCCAGAACGGCATTGCCGGCAGCCATCGTCTGCCGCGACGACGACGTGCTGCCCGACTCGGGAGCGACCGTGCTGTCCCGCCACTCCACAACAACACGCGACACAGGAAGCCGGAGTTCCTCCGCGGCGATCTGCGCCACAACCGTTTCCACTCCCTGACCAACGTCCGCCGCGCCAACACGGACCACTGCGCCACGGCGCGTCAGCGTCACCTCGGCGGTCGCCTTATCGTCGAAGCCAAGCCCATAGCCAACGTTCTTGATGCCCGACGCCAGGCCACGTCCGTACATCAGTCCTTCGCGTGATTTCGGTAAGCGCTTCCTGGCACCGCGGACCTGTGCCTGCGTGACGGTTTGCGCCAGTCCGCCCAGACTTCGCACTCGTGTGCCCGATCCAAGCGTTCCGGGAAGGCGCAGCAGGTTGCGTGCACGAACCTCGGCGGGGTCGAGCCCAACCGCAATCGCGAGCTTGTTCATCTGCTGTTCCATCGCGAACGTCACCTGGTTCACGCCAAACCCGCGGAACGCGCAGGTGAACGGGTTGTTCGTGAACACGGCGCGCCCCACCGCGTCCACGTGCCGCACGGAATACGGTCCCGTAATGTGCACCAGCGCGTTGTCGAGCAGTTTCACCGACGTGCTGGCGTAACACCCCGCGTCGAGCAGGCAATCGATGCGTGCCGCCAGCAACCGGCCATCACGACTGGCTCCAATCGTGTGGTGAATAATGAACGGATGCCGCTTGCCGTGTCCTCGTACCGACTCGGCGCGATCCCAGGCCATGTGCACCGGCACGCGCATCTCGCGCGCCGCCAGCAACAGCAGAACCTGCAGTGATATGTCTTCGCGCCCGCCGAAAGCACCGCCGATCGTCGCCTGCACCATCCGGAGACGCTCGACAGGCTCACCTAACGCTGCTGCCGCCTGACGCAGGTCGGCCTCCGGCCACTGCGAGGCAACTTCGATGGTCAACCGGCCCTCGTCATCGACATACGCAAGCCCAGCCTCAGGAGCCAGGAACGCGTGGTCAACGTGACCGGTGCGATAAACGCCTTCGATGACGACCGGAGCACGACTGATGGCCCGATCCGGGTCACCGCGACGAATGGTCCTCGTTGCGAGGAGATTCGACCGTTTGGCATGGACCGCGGGAGCATCAACCTCCAGGGCACGCGCTGGGTCGAACACGCCCGCGCGCGGCGACAGCGACAGACGAACGTGACGCGCTCCTTCCCGCGCAGCGGAGACGGTCGTTGCAATCACCACCGCCACCACGTCCGACGCCCCCACGATCTCGCGCTCAACGAGCACTGGCTGATCCGGCACAATCAATCCGAAACGGTTGGTACCTCGGACGTCGGCAGCGGTGAGGACACGGACCACACCGGAGACTCGCAGGGCAGCCTTGATGTCGATACCGTCGAGTCGTGCGCATGCAACGTCCGCTCGCACGCACACGGCGTGAAGCTCGGCGCGGCCAGCCAGATCGGCCGGGTACATCGCGGTGCCATGCACCTTTCCGTTGCCATCGGGTCGCCCCACGCTGCGACCTACCGGACTCCGACGCTTAGCCATCGTTGTCCATTCGCGATGCCCGCTGCACTGCGCGTACAATGCTCGCGTAGCCGGTGCACCGGCAGACATTCCCGACCAGTGCCTCTCGGATCGCGTCCGGCGAGGCACCATCGCGGATACGACTGGCGGCGATGATCATGCCCGGGGTGCAAGCGCCGCACTGAAGGGCACCCTCTGCCAGGAAAGCCTCTCGCATCCGGGCGATGCGACGATCGCGCGTGTCCTCGATAGTCGTTATGCGCGCACCTTCCATCTCCGCGGCGAGGATGAGGCAACTCACGACGGGCGTGCCGTCGACAAGCACCGTGCACGCTCCACATTCGCCAATGCCGCAACCCTCCTTTGCGCCCGTGAGACCGTGTTGACGCAAGGCCTCCAGCAGCGTTGTGGTTGACGCGAGCGACCATTGGGTGCGACGGCCGTTGAGTCGCACGGTGACGTCGATGCGGGCTGTCATCGGCGTCGGGTGGCTGCACCGCGCGTTGTTCGTTCTACCAGGGCCTCAACCACCGAGGTCAGCGGCGATCCCGCTGGAGCCGACGACCCTAATATCGGCCGCTCCGCGACGCCACCGAGCGCGACCTGCGTGCCAGTACCGCGGTGCACGACAGCCACGGCGACGGTCGCACGGCAGAATGCGCTTCGCCTGCTCGACCGCTCATACCAGCTTTGGGCCGCTGCTTGCACGTGAAGCGCCAGCAACAGGGAATTGGTTCTGCCCTGAGACATCAACTCGGCCAACGCAATGCGCTCGGTCCGGCGGTGTCCATGAGTTGCGACCTCGGCGATCGCGCCAAGGGCCAGGAGGGCGGTTGCAATGTCGCCGGCAGGATGCGGCGTCATCACGTTGCCGCCAACCGTGCCTCTTGCCCGAAGCCACGGTGCGGATGTCTGCGATGCCGCCACGGCCAGCACGCGCGCCATTCGACGGACGATCGAACTCGATGCAAGCTCCTGCGCTGTGCAGAGCGCACCAATGCGCAGCATGTCACCATGGAGCTGGATCCCGCGGGCGTCGTGTACGTCTTTGACGTCAACCAGGTGCCTGACGCCCGAAACCCACCCTGCTCGGTGGCGTAACCCGACGAGAAGATCAGTACCACCGGCGTACGCGCACGCGCCTTCTCGACTGAGGTGTGTGAGAGCGTCCGCGCGTCCCGTTGCGCGATGATAGGTGAATGGCGTCAGTTCCAATTCCATCTCAGTTCAACTGGGACGAAGAGTGGTACCCAGCGTCCGTACGAGGGAGAATCCACCCGGAGCCATTAACCAGGCCGCCACGGACGCCACAACAAAGATGCTCAAGGCGATGAGCAGTCTCTCCAGTCCACCATCGAGGATCGTCGCGCTTCGCCAGGCCAGTACGCCGGCAATGCCGGCGGCGGTGGCCATGAGCGGACGCCATACCGCGCCTAACACGTCCTGAGGGCCGACGGGGGAATTTCGTAACACGACATAGCCGCATGGTACGAGTGCCGCGCACCAGGCGAGCGCCATGGCCGTGGCGACGCCTATCGGTCCCCACCGGATGCCAACGAGCACTGCAAGCAGGGTGAGAGGCGTCTGACCGAACAGGGACCACCGCAGCAACACACCGGGCATCCCGCGGGCCAGTGGAACCCAGTACATGACTCGCAACATGGCGCCAGCCCCCGCGGCAACACAGAGGAGCCGGAGGAACGGGATTGCTCCCAGCCATTGGCTGCCGAGCAGGACCAGCACGACGTCATCGGCGGCCGTTCCCGCAAACCCGATCACGGGGACTGACACCGCCAGCGTCGCAGTCATGGCACCAGTCAACAGGCGGCGCATGACCGCCGGGTCACTACCGCGTGCCCCGGAAACGGCGACCTCGGTGAGGATGACGTAGGGCTCCTCGAACGCGTACCAGGCCCACCGCCTCGCGGTATCGTACAGGCCTAACGTGAAGGCACCGCCAATCCGCCCGACCGCCAGCAGCTCTGGCTGGTCATTGATCCACGTCGATAGCCTGAAGCCGACCAGCGACCACCAGGTGTTTATCAGGGTGGAGGGTCGGGGGTCGAGGGTCGAGGCAACCGAATGAATCGTCGACCTTCCATGCCAGGGCACCCAACGACTCGTCAGGGCAACGCCAATGGCGCGCGTGGTCTCCATGACCAGCACCTGCAGGGGCAGTGCCCAGTGGCCAGCTCCAAGAAGGGCGGCGGTAATCGCGCTCGCCACCCCCACGATGAG
>DATMBT010000563.1:0-10659 GCA_035559475.1 Gemmatimonadaceae bacterium | reverse complement strand
GGCATTCCGTGGGTGATTGTGAACGGCGTGCCGGTGGTGGAGAACGGTGCGTTTACGGCGGCGAGGCCGGGGAAGGTTCTCCGACGCGCGCCGGAAAAGAAGAGATAGCATCCGGGATGTGGGATGTGGGATGTGAGGTAAACTGCACCTGCCTGATCGTCGCAGATTCTCCTGAGAGGCGCCGCAAGAGCATCAGAGTCAATCGTCGTATGGCCCGTAGTCTCCCACATCCCACCTCTCACATCCATCAAGGGAAACTCGTTATGCGGAAAATGTTACTTGGCGCCCTGATGACCACGGCCTTTCCGTGCGCCGCCCAGACGAACTTCGACACCGTGCAGGTGCGGACCATCCCGATCACGACCAACGTCTACATGCTGCAGGGCGCCGGTGGAAACATCGGCGTCTCCGTTGGGAGTGACGCCGTGTTCGTGATCGATGACCAGTTTGCGCCGCTGACCAGGAAGATTCTTGCGGCCATCGCTGAGCTTACGCCGAATCCGGTGCGCTTTGTGGTCAACACGCACTGGCACAGCGACCACACCGGCGGGAACGAAAACCTCGGCCAGGCTGGCGCGATCATTTACGCACACGAGAACGTCAGGCGCCGCATGACGGCGGGACAGTTCATCGACGCACTGAACTCGCGCGTCGAGCCGGCGCCCCCGGGCGCGCTCCCCGTGGTCACGTTCAAGGACGCGGTCACGTTTCACATCAACGGCGATTCGGTGACGACGGTGCACGTGGCACCGGCGCACACCGACGGCGACGTGATCATTCACTTCACGAAGGCGAACGTGATCCACATGGGAGATACGTTCCACAACGCCGGCCTGCCCTTCGTTGACCTGTCCAGCGGCGGATCGATCCACGGAATCATCGCCGCGGCCGACAAAGTGCTGGCGATGTCGAACGCGCAGACCAGGATCATTCCGGGTCACGGGCCGCTTGCCGACCGCGCGCGACTGAAGATGTATCGCGATATGGTCGTGGCGCTCCGCGATCGCGTGCGCACGCTGATCTCAACGGGCAAGACGGCCGACCAGGTCGTCGAGCTCAACATCGGCGCGCCGTACGCGAAAGACTTTCCGGGTGGGCATGAGCGGTTTGTGCGGCTGGCGCACCAGGAGCTGTCGAAGAAGTAATTGGATGTGGGATATGAGATGTGGGATAAACTGCAACGTGGATCAGGACTGATTGCTGTGGGAAGCTTGATCTTGCAACCGACTCCGTGCCGATCACTTCGCGGTTTCTCTCACATCCCACATCCCAACTCCACCATCCCGACTACCTGTTGACGTTCGTCGTATACGCCACCCCATCCGGCGTGTCTCCCGCCGGGATGTAGCCGGCAATAGTGCGTGTGCGCATGTCGATGACCACCACGCGCGCCTGCGTGCTGAGCGACTCCAGCAGGTAGCGACCATCCGGCGTCATCGTGACGCCCTGTGGTCCAGCGCCGGGCAGCGAAATGCGCGACAACTCGCGGCGAGTGGCCCGCTCGAGGAATCGGACCTCGTGATTCCGCAGGTCTGGCAGGACCACCGTGGCGAGGTCCGGCGTGAACAACACGCGATACGGCCAGCTCACGCCTTCGGCAGCTGTGGTCACGCTGCCTGACGCGGCATCCACCACGCTCACTTTGCCCGTCTGGTTGCTGCCGGCCCAGACCTCACGACCGTCGGACGTGACGTTGATCGCCTCGGGTTGCGCCGGCACGTCGATGCTGCGCAGCCAGGTGCCTGACGCGAGGTCCAGCTCGGAAACAGTGTTGCTTCCGATGTCACCGGTCCACGCGCGGCGACCATCACCCGTGACGGCGACCATGTGCGACCCCGCGTGACGCGTAGAGATCGCCTTGCGGATCTCCCCAGACGCCACTGCGACAATGACGACGTTCTGCGTCGTCTCCGACGTGACGGCAACGAGTGAGTCGCCAGGCAGGTAGACGATGCCGTGTGGCCTGGTGTACTGGCCCAGTTGGATCGTGCGCACAACACGCTTGGCAGGGACGTCGATCACCGTCAGCGTGTTGCCGGGTGACCCGCCGTAGTCGGTGACGACCGCGATGCGACCATTGCGCGAGAGGACGACTTCGTGCGGGCCCGGGCCGGTTGGGAGCGTGGCAAGCGCCCGTCCTGTTTCGACATCGATGATCGTCGCGGTGGACGGCCCCTTGTTCGTGACGATCAGCGTCCCGGTCAACCCGTTCACCTGCGACGAGGGTTCAGGGGGTTGGGAATCAAGGAGTCCACAGGCGACCACGAATGTCAGGAACACGTTTCGCATGATTGGTCTACTCGAGGAGTTCGGTGGGACGCTGCTTCCGTCGCGCCCCCCTGCGCAATAGCTCCGGGACGGGCCGTGCTGTCCGGGACGCTGGGGCCTAGATTCACTTCCATGGTTGGAAACCCGGAAGCGCTTTGGAGGTTTCGCTCGATGAGAAGTCGGACGTACCTGATGATTGCGGTGCTGTTGGCCGCGCCGGTCGCCAGTCACTCGCAGGCCCTTTCTCCAGCCGAACGGCGGATCGTGTCGAGCGTCGATGCGAATTCGCCCGCGGGTGTCTCGTTGCTCGAACGACTCGTCAACATCAACAGCGGCACGCACAACTTTGCCGGTGTGCGTGCGGTCGCCGATGCACTGGCGCCGGAGTTCCAGAAACTCGGCTTCACCACGCGCTGGTCCGACGGGACGTCGTGGAGCCGCGCCGGTCACCTCATCGCCGAGTGGAAGGGAAACGGCACTGGCCGCAAGCTCCTGCTGATCGGGCATCTCGACACGGTCTTTGAACGCGACTCGCCGTTCCAGCGGTTTGAACGCGTGGGTACCGACTCGGCGCGCGGCCCGGGTATCGCCGACATGAAGGGCGGCAACGTCGTTATGCTGCTCGCCCTCAAGGCGCTGAAGGACGCCGGCTTGCTCGAGCAGCTCCAGGTCACCGCGGTGATCACGGGTGATGAGGAGGACAGCGGTCGCCCGATCGCGACGGCGCGCGCCGACCTCACGAGTGCCGCCGATTGGGCCGACATCGCGCTCGGCTTCGAGAATGGACCTGAGGCTCCGCACGTCGCCGTGATCGCGCGGCGTGGATCAACCACGTGGTGGCTGCGCACGTCAGGCATGCCGTCGCACTCGTCTCAGGTTTTTCGCCCGGAAGTTGGCAGCGGCGCCATCTACGAGATGGCGCGCGTCCTCGCAGCGTTCCACGATTCGCTCTCGAACGATCCGCCACTCACGTTCAACCCTGGCGTGATGGTTGGTGGCACAACGGTCACGTTTGACGCCGTTCAGAACCGGGGCACCGCGTTTGGAAAGACGAACGTCGTGGCCGAAAGCGCTTACGTCGCTGGCGACCTGCGCGCACTGACGCCCGAACAACTCGCCCGCGCAAAGGCGACGATGCAACGGCTGGCGGCCCGCCATTATCCGCGCACGAATGCGGTCCTGACGATCGACGACGGGTATCCGCCGTTTGCGCCAACGGACGGCAACCGGCGACTGTTGGCTATTCTCGACCAGGGAAGTCGCGATGCCGGGTTACCGTCGGTTGGTCCGGTGGATCCGGCCCGCGCCGGCGCCGCCGACATCTCGTTCGTTGCTGGCCGCGTGGAAGCGGCGCTCGACGGTCTTGGCCTCAAGGGCAGGGCGGACCACACGGTGAACGAAACAGCGGACCTCAACATGCTGGCCGTGCAGGCCAAGCGCGCGGCGATCCTCATGGCTCGCCTGGGAACCGGACGCGAAAAATGACAATCGATCGCAGGGAATTCGTCACCACCGGGGCGGGATCACTGCTCGTGCTGGCGGGTGCGCCGGCACTCGTCAGGCAGCAGGGCACTCACGACCTGGTCATCCGCGGCGGAACGGTTTTCGATGGCACCGGCGGACCAGGCGTTGAGGCGGATGTTGCCATGAGCGCGGGAAAGATCACCCAGGTTGGCCCACGCCTGGGACGCGGGACCGAGGAGATCGATGCGCGCGGCATGGTGGTCTCACCCGGGTTCGTGGACATTCACTCACATGGCGACGGATCGATCGAGGAGGATCCGCGCCAGGAGTCACTCGTCAGGCAGGGAATCACGACCATCGTCGCCGGACAGGACGGATCGTCGAGGGGAGGTGCGAGGACCGAGGCCGGAGGCCAGGGGCCAGCGGGGGCATTCGCTGCACTCCTGGCGTCGATTGACGCCATGAAGCCCGCCGTCAACGTGGCTTCCATGATCGGGCTTGGCTCGGTGCGCGGACGCGTCGTGGGTAACGATGACCGTCCGGCGACGCCTGACGAGTTGCGCACGATGGTGGCGATGGTGGAATCGGCGCTGGTGGAAGGGGCGTGTGGTGCATCCTCCGGCCTCGAATACACGCCGGGCGCGTTCGCCTCCACGGAAGAGCTCATCGCGCTCTGCAAACCACTGGCCTCGCGGCGGCTTCCGTACGCCACGCACATGCGCAATGAAGACGATCGCCTGCTCGATTCGATCGACGAATCGATGGCCGTCGCGCGTGGGGCTGGCTGTCCGCTGCAGATCTCCCACCTCAAGACGCAGGGGCCGCGCAACTGGTCGAAGCTGGACACGGTTTTTGCGCGCATCGAATCCGCGGCAGCCGGTGGACTCGACGTGACGTTCGATCGCTATCCGTACATCGCGTATGCCACCGGGCTGACGAACCTCTTCCCGGTGTGGAGCCGCGATGGCGGCACGGACGCGTTCCTCGCACGGCTGTCCGATCCTTCGGTGTCGCCCAGGATCAGGACCGAGACGCTGGCGAAGGTCGAGCTGATCGGCGGCTGGGAGAATGTGCACATCTCGTCGGTGCGCGCGCCCGAAGATCGCGCCGCGGAAGGGAAGCGACTCGGCACCTATGCGCAGTCGATCAATGCCGATCCATACCAGCTCGCCGTCGCAATGTTAGGCCGCAACCGGGGCAACATCGGCATGGTCGGTTTCGCCATGAGCGAGGAGAACCTGGACCGGATTCTCGCACATCCGCGTGGCATGGTCGCCAGCGACGGTGGTGCGTTTGCGATCGACGGACCGACTCGCCGCGGGAGCCCGCATCCGCGTGGCATGGGCACCTTCCCGCGCGTGCTCGGTCGTTATGTGCGCGCTCGCAAGGCGCTCGACCTGCCGAGTGCGATAAACAAGATGACCGCGTTCCCGGCGTCGCGCGTTCACCTGGCCGATCGCGGGCAGCTCAAGACGGGATTCGCGGCAGATGTGGTGATCTTCGACCCGACCACGGTCTACGACCAGGCGACGTACGAGCAGCCCTTTCAGTATCCGGTGGGGGTCAAGGCCGTCGTAGTGAACGGTGTGGTCGCGCTGCGTGATGATCAGCGGTCCGACCGATTGGCTGGTCGAGCCCTTCGTCCGTAGGGTACTGGGCTGGGGACCGGGCACCGGAAACCCTGAACCCAGAACCCGGTACCCCGTACCCTCGAATGACCGACCTCGACGACCGCGCTCGCTTCATCACCGAGTTCGCCCGCCGCCTGCACCTCGCCGGCGTGTCGGCCGCGCGCCTTGAAGGTGCCGTGCAATCGACGTCGCGATCGATAGGCGTTGACTGCGAGATCTGGTCGAGCCCAACCGGCATCCTCCTTTCCATCGATGATCCCGCGGTCGCGGGCGTGAACCAACAGACGCGCGTGTTACGCCTTGAACCGGCGCAGCCCAACCTGTCTGATCTCGTGACGCTGGATGAAATCTCGGAGGACGTGATTGCCGGACGAATCGGCGTCGTGGAGGCCTGGAGCCGCATGCGAGCGCTGGACCGCGAGTTGGACCGCAACCAGCTGTTGTGGACCGTGTTTGCATTCGGGCTTGCTTCAGCGGCCGTCGCCGGGTTGCTCCGCACCAGCTGGGGTGACGTTATCGCCGCCGGTGTGCTGGGTCTGGTGGTGGGTGCGATCGCGGTCTACTCCCGGACACGGCCTCACATCACGCCAGCTTTTGAGGCAATTGCAGCGGTTGTTGCCACCGTGCTGGCGGCGGCATTCGCACACTTCGTTGCGCCGCTCTCCATCCAGACCGTCATAGTTGCCGCGCTGATCGTGCTCATGCCGGGCCTCACGCTCACGACGGCCGTCTACGAACTCGCATCGGTTCAACTCGTGACGGGCACGGCCCGTTTCGCCGGCGCCATGGTGGTGCTGCTCAAGCTGACGTTCGGCACGATTGCCGGTGCGCAGATCGTGAATGCGTTAGGCTGGACCCCTCGCGTGTCCCAGACCATGCAGCTGCCGGCGCTGGTCGAAGTTGTCGCGGCGATCGCCGCTGCGTTTTCGTTCGCGATCCTGTTTCGCGCGGCACGCCGTGATATCCCGCTGGTGATGCTGAGCGCCGTCATGGGCTACGTGCTGACGCGGTTCGGGGGCGCCTGGTTCGCCGAGTCGCAGAGCGTCGCCTTCGCCGGTGCGGTGTTCTTCTCGAGCCTCGTCATGGCGGCGCTGGCGAACCTTTACGGCCGGGTGGCCCGCCGGCCGGGAACGCTGGTCCGCTTGCCGTCGATCATGCTGCTGGTGCCGGGGAGCGTCGGGTTTCGCGGCCTCGCGTCCATCATGGAACGCGACTACACGTTAGGCCTGGATACCGGCGTCGCCGTTCTGAGCGCGTTGGTTGCCTTGATGGCGGGGCTGCTGTTTGGGAGTGTGTTGATCGCGCCGAGACGGTACTTGTAGGCGGCAACAAAGGGTGCAAAGGGTGCATGGGGTGCAAAGGGTGCATGGGGTGCAAAGGGTGCGCACCCTACGCACCCTACGCACCCTTCTCACCCTATAAGCACGTTCACAATCGCATTCCCGATCCCCACCAGCGCCGCGCCGGAGATCAGTCCCGCACAAATAGACTCGTAGCCGTCCACCCAGATCGCGTGCTCACGGGAACCCGGCGCCGGCTTCTGGCGACCCTTGTACCAGAAGATCATCGCGCCGACCCACATCGCGACGCACGACTCCGGCGGCAACACCACGCCCAGGCCGATCGACACCGCTGACAGGGGGAAACCTCCCTTGGTGCGAATGCGAAGGACCTCGAACACCAGCGCAAGAATCGCGGCGACAGCCATCGAGATGATCGCCGACGTTGGCAACTGACTCAAGCCGTTCGTGATCAGGTCGGCCACGCCTTTCCACTGTACCGCCGCCGGCATCGCAAACTGTTCGGAGATGATCGTGTTCGGTGAGCGCACACCGTCGGGGCCCGGCGGGAGGAACAACAGGAAGAACAACGGCACGGTCGCCAGCGTCCCGGCCAGGATCCCGATGAAGTGCCCGACGGCCTGTTGTCGCGGCTTGGCGCCTAACATGTATCCCGGCTTGATGTCCGACAGCAGGTTCGACGCGTTCGACGAGATCTCGGCGGTCATCGTGGCCGGGATCAGGTTCGTCGCGGGGTTCACGCGGTCGATCGCGCCCATCGTGAACTGCGTGATTTTCGACAGGGCGCCGGTTGGCGTCCATGACGTCAACGCCATCGAGTTGGTCGAGATGACGGTGAGAATGAAAATCAGCGGCAGCGAGATGAACGCGAGCAGCCACCGCACGCCGAAGAACTCGTGCGTGATGTACGCACCCAGGATACTCAGGAGGGGGACTCCCACAAACGACACCCAGAGCGGCACCTCGATGTGACGCAGCGGGTCCGTGGCGGCGGTCGCGGGCTCCTTCTTCTTCGTCAGGCTCGTGAACGCCTTGGTGAAGATTTCGGGCTTGGCGAACAGCCCGACCAGGGCGCCTACCACCATCATCGTGACTCCCCACCAGAGCGCCCATTGGTTCACGATCTCGGGTCGCGAGATCGCTACCAGCGCGCCACTCGGCGCGGTGTACGACTTGATGTCGCCGCGCTGGATCATGATCGGTGCGAGGATGGCGAAGTTGACGAGCGCACCTAACAAGACGCTCGTCGCCACCCGGATCCCCATCAGCCCGCCGACGCCGAGCATCGCGGCGTCAAGCGTCAGGCGAAGGCCAAGCTGCCGGATATCTGTTCCCATGATCTTCGGGATCCAGAGGTTGAACTTCGCGGCGGCGTTGTAGTAGTAGGTGTCGAACCGCTCCTGGAAGTGCCACGGCGCGGTCATCCCCGCCCATTTGTCCATGCGCAGGATCTTGAACTGCAGCAGCTTCATCCAGCCGTCGCTGGAGATGAACTGATAGAGTCCCGTGAACACGGCGGTGACGGCGAGCAGCTTGGCCTTGAACATTCCCGCCGCCGCTTCGCCAGTGTACAGCGCATCGAGCACCACGCCGGCGGCGCGACCCTCAGGGAAGGGCAGCTGGTCTTCGTTGATGAAGCGCCGCTTCATCGGGAACGCGACCAGCACGCCGATGCTGGAGATAACCACGTTGAAGATGACCAGCTTCCACCACGGCACGATGGTGTTCGTGACCATCATGTAGGCCGCCAATCCGGAGACGATCGGCGTGACCATGTAACCCGAGGCCGTCGCGATGGACTGCGTGCAGTTGTTTTCGAGGATCGTGAAGTCCTTGATGATCCCGGAGCGCGACATGATGCGGAACATCGCGAAGGCGAGAATCACCGACGTCAGGCCGACGCCGATCGTTATGCCCGTCTTGCCCGCGATGTAAAGCGCCGTCGCTGAGAGCACGCCGCCGAGCAGGAATCCAGTGATCGCCGCGCGAACCGTGAGCTGCGGCATGTCGCCGCGGTACACGTTCTCGTGCCACCACTGGTCCTTCTGGAGCCTGGTCCAGTTGGCGATCTGCTCGTCGGTCAGTTGCTTGATGGCCATGAGGGGCTCGTGACAGGAGACACTGACTCGGCGTTCCGACGGCGCCTATCGTGGCTGCCGGTCTTGGCCCCCGCAAGACGGAACGAGCCATTTCTTGCAAGGCGTTTCCAGCCTCGGACGGAGGTGACTTGCGTCGCAGCCCAGTTCCCTGTCTTCTCAAGGCGTCTTCAGCACAGCGAACACACACCGGAGATTCCATGCACCGTGTTGCCCTGATCGCCGTCGGCCTCGCTGGCCTGGCGACCGTCGCCCGTGCGCAGGAGGAAGCCAAGCCGCGACCGATGCCGCGCGGTGTCGTCGTGCAGGCAGCTACCGAGCGTTTTGCGGTGGGTGGCGCGACCATCGCGGAAATCACCCAGGGCCTCCGCAGTGCGCTCAGCGCCGAAGGTGGTTTCCTCGGGCACTACGGCGTGAACTGGCGCTACAAGTACCAGATCGGCGACAACGTCAGTTCGAAGGCCGGCTGCCGACTCGCGAATGTGCGCGTCGACATGCAGACCAGGGTCCGCGTGCCCGATTGGAAAACGTCAGCCGAAGCCACTCCGGAAGTGGCGGCCGCGTGGTCCAGCTTCACCGCGTCACTGGAGAACCACATCCGCGAGCACGAGAACATTGCCATCCGCGCGGCCGGTGACTTCGTGCAGAAGCTGGAACGCATGAGCGACATGTCATGCCGCCAGCTCAGCCAGGACGTGCAGCGCGAGGCGCGTTCAGCAACCGATCGGCTCCAGGAGCGTCACCGGAAGTTTGACGCCGACACGAAGGAAGGCACCCAGGCAGGCGCCAGGTGGCCGCCGTCCTGAGCACCCCGTCAGCCCACATCAACGACGGTAGCCTGGTCCTCGAACCACGACGCCTGGCTTCGCCCCAGTGTGCTGCCCGTTTCGTAATACCGCCACTCCGTTCACGAAGACGTCGCGGACGCCTGTCGATAGCTGGTGCGGCCGCTCGAAGGTCGCGTTGTCCATGATCGTTGCGGGATCGAAGATGATCACGTCAGCCTTGAGCCCCGCCTTGAGCACACCCCGGTCCGTGATCGACAACCGCGTGGCAACCGCGGAACTGGCCTTGCGCACGGCGTCTTCGAGCGGGATCACCTGCTGCTCGCGCACATAACGAGCGAAGAGCCGGGGGAAATTACCGTAGGTTCGCGGGTGAACCATCCCTCGAGCCGTCGCGGGATCCACAGATCCTGCATCGGTGCCGAACTTGATCCACGGCTGGCGGAGCTGCAGGCGGATGTTCTCTTCGCTCATGAGGAAGAGGATCTCGCCGAGCTGCAATTCCTCGTCGACGTTGAGGTCGATGATGGTTTCGGCCCAGTCCTTGCCGAGCGCGGATGTGATCTCGGAGAGCCGCTTGCCCTCGAATCGCTTGTTCGCGTCCTTCCGGAATCCCACGACCATCACGTTTTCCGGCGTGGCAATCTCACACAGGTTCTCGTAGCCGGCATCCAGGGCGTGCATCTCGGCCACCATGGTGGCGCGGAGTGCCGGGTTCTTCAGGTTCTCGAGGAGCCGGCCGCCCGCGGCATATTTCGGCGGGATGCATGACGCGAACGAATTCCCGCCGGCAGGATACAGGTACATGTTGGCCTGCACGTCCTGCCCGGCTGCGCGCGCCGAGTCGATCTTCGCGATGGCCATCGGCATCTTGGGCCAGTTCCGCGGACCGCTCGCCTTCAGGTGGAAGATCTCGACCGGCACGCCACCCTCACGTCCAATCCGCAGCGCTTCATCAATCGCCTCGAGGAACTTGTCGCCTTCCGAACGCATATGGGTGATGTACACGCCACCGTACGGTGCCATGGCCTTTGCGGCCTCGACCAGCTCTTCGGTGCTCGCGTACGTGTTAGGCGGGTAAATGAGCGCGCTGGCGATGCCGAACGCACCGTCG
>DATMBT010000562.1:0-4088 GCA_035559475.1 Gemmatimonadaceae bacterium | reverse complement strand
TCGGCCAACAACGGCCCGTACGGCGACGCGATCATGAAGGAGCTGGTGCCCGCGATCGAGAAGCAATTTCGCGGCATCGGCGCGGGATGGGCGCGCTTCACCTATGGTGGGTCCACTGGCGGCTGGGAAGCGATGGCGGTGCAGATGTTTTATCCGGATGACTTCAACGGCGCGTGGATTGCCTGTCCGGACCCGATCGACTTCCGGCAGTACACGGTCGTGAACATCTACGAGGACGACAACGCGTATTACCGCGAAGGCCCGTTCCTTCGTGTTCCACGTCCGGGACTGCGCAACTACCTCGGCCACGTCCAGGCGTCGATCGAGCAGTTGAACCATCGCGAGCTGGCGTTAGGCACGAAGACACGCTCCGGCGACCAGTGGGATGTCTGGGAGTCGGTATACTCGCCGGTCGGCGCCGATGGCTACCCAAAGCCCATCTGGGACAAGGTCACGGGCAAGATCGACAAGTCCGTCGCCGCGTATTGGCGCGAGCACTACGACCTCACGTACATCCTCAAGCGCGACTGGGCGAAGCTCGGGCCCAAGGTCCGCGGCAAGATGCGCATTTACGTCGGCGACATGGACAACTACTACCTGAACAACGCCGTCTACCTGACGGAGCAGGTGCTCAAGGGCCTGAGCGATCCGCCGGCCGATGCGATTGTGGACTATGGCGATCGCGACGAGCACTGCTGGAATGGCGACCACACGCGCGCCAATGCGTATTCACGGCTGCGTTACGCGCAGATGACGTTCCCGTGGTTCGTCGAGCGAATGTTGACGACAGCGCCGGCCGGAGCGGATCTGCGTAGTTGGCGGTACTAGCGACGGCTGGCGGTCGTGTGACGAGGCTCGGAGAAAGTCGCTTCGCCACCTCGCTCTCATCGCGCTGGCGCACGTTTGGCGAACGCGTAGGTTCAGAGATGCCCGTGCATCAGTCACGCGTGGTGCGTCGGATCCCGTCGGCGTGAACGAGCCCGACCTCCCGCTCCTGCCGCAAGTCCTTGCTGATCGATATCAGACGGGGCGCGAGCTGGGCCGCGGCGGGATGGCGCGCGTGTACCTGGCGCGCGACATCAAGCATGGCCGCGACGTGGCGATCAAGGTACTCCGGTCGGAGCTGTCCGCCTCGTTAGGTCACGACCGGTTCCTGCGAGAAATAGAGATTGCGGCACGCCTCCGTCACCCGAACATCGTGCCGCTCTACGATTCGGGTGAAGTCGACGGATCGCTCTACTTCGTCATGCCGTTCGAGGAAGGGCGCTCGTTGCGCCAGCGACTGCAGGAGCATGGACCGCTGCCGATTCCCGAGGCACTGAGCGTGCTGCGCGACGTAGCCCGCGCGTTGGGATACGCGCATCAGCAGGGCGTGGTGCATCGCGACGTGAAGCCCGACAACGTGATGCTGTCGAGTGGCGCGGCGGCGGTCACCGACTTCGGGATCGCCAAGGCCGTGAGCGCGGCGCTGGTCGAAGCTGGCGCACCGACGCTGACACAGGCGGGATCGGGGATCGGCACGCCGGCGTACATGGCGCCGGAACAGGCGATGGGTGATCCAGCGACGGATCATCGGGCCGACATCTATTCGTTCGGGTGCCTGGCGTATGAAGTGTTGACTGGAACGCCTCCGTTTTCCGAGCCGACGTCGCATCAGATGGTGGCGGCGCACGTGAGCCGCCTGCCGCGGCCCGTGGCGGAACTCAGGCCCGAGACACCGCCAGCGGTGGCGGACCTCGTTGCGCGGTGTCTGGCGAAACTCCCTGAGGGTCGGCCGCAGACCGTGAGCGATGTACTGGTCGTGCTGGACGGAACGATGACGACCGGTTCCGGCGCCCGACCCGTCGCGACTCGGGCGACGGTCCCACGCCTGGCCGTTCAGGGTGCGGTGGTCGTCGCGCTGGTGCTGCTCGCTTTCGTCGGTTACCGCGTGACGCGAACACCGGTCATTGCCGCGCCCGTCAGATTGTCGGTGCTCCCGTTAGGCAATACCTCCGGCGACACCGCCGCCGAATTCCTCACCGACGGTCTGCCTGACGAGATCGCGTCCGCGCTCAGTCGCGTTCCGGGAGTTCAGATCCGGAGCCGAAGTGGCGCCCGCTTCTATCGCGGGCGCCTCGACGTGGACGTCGCGGAAGCGGCCGCCAGGCTGGGCGCCGACTACATCATGACCGGTGTCGTGCGCCGCGCCAGCGGGCGCTGGATGCTTTCGGCCGACGTCTCTCGGGCGACCGACCGGACGAGCATCTGGGGCGAGAACTTTACCATCAGTCCGGATCAGCAGACCGTTGCCGTCGAAACGATTACCTCGAGTCTGCTCGCCTCGTTGCGGAACCAGTTCCCGAAATCCTTCGCTGGCGCGTCACCAGCGGTCGTCGCCGCTGGTCAAACCAGAAACCCCGAAGCGTATCGGCTCTATTTGCGGGGACAGGAGCGACTCAACCGGCGCGGCTTGAGCGTACGGGCGAGCGCCGAGCATTTCCGGCAGGCCATTCGAGAAGACTCTCTCTTCGCCAGGGCATACTCCGGCTTGAGCATGGCCGTCGCGCTCTTTCCAAATTTTCAGGGCACTCTAGCGGCCGCAATAAACGATGAGGTAGTCAGCGCCGCTCGGCGCGCACTCGCGCTCGATTCGTCATTGTCGCAGCCGCACATTGCCCTCGGATTGGCGCACCAGTTTTCGTACCGATGGGAGAATGCAGAGACCGAGTTCCAGACCGCGGTCAGACTCGATCCCAGGGATGTGGAAGCCCGTGTCCAATACGCCCGCAACCTGCTGTACCGTCTGCGCAACCCGTCGGAAGCGTTGATCCAACTGCGTGCGGCTCGCGTGGAAGATCCGGCATCGGCACTGGTACTCAGCTGGATGTCTGCCGCATACATGGTCGCCGGCCAGTTGGACAGTGCGCTCGCCGAGAGCGCGCGGGCTTTTGAGAACGATTCGTCCAATTTCAGCACCATCAATTGGCGAGTGCGGATTCTTCTCCAGGCTAACCGGGGCGAGGAGGCACGTCGGCTGATCGATCGAGTATCGCAACTCTCCGGTGCGACGGCAGCGTACGTGTATGCCAAATCTGGCGATCATTCCGGGGCGCGTCGGCTCCTTGCCGATCTGGATGCGCTTTCGTCTCAACCCGGGTTGGCTCAGATGGACCGCGCTGCTGCTTACCTGGGACTTGGGGATACGGCGAAAGCGCTGGCGGCGCTGGATCGAGCGACCGAGATCGGCGAGATCTGGACCAGTGTCTGGCCGGTGAGCGACCCCATGTTCGATCCGGTGCGCGGCAGCGACCACTTCGCCGCGTTGCTGCGCAGGGTTCGGCTTCCGGAGAGCGCCGCCGCGATTCGACGCCGACCTTGATCGTTAGGCTGCAGCTTTTCCCCGTCGAGTCGTACCTCAGTGTCAACAGGGAATGACCGCGGTGCGCCGCCCGGTGCAGTCATCAATTGCCAATCGCGGGCGTTTGCGGATTGCACAGTAGGGCGGAACACGGAGAAGCGGAAACCGCCGAGACCTCAAGGCGCTCAACGACCCACCGGCGGATGCGGTTGTAGAAGCTGGAGGTCCTAGGACGACGCTGGTTTGTGAGTGCTGTTTGCTTGGGCAAGTTGCTGGGACTGGAGCTGGGAGCTGATGGCTCAACTCAGACGGTCGATGCCAGCATCAAGCTCCAGTCCCAGCAAAACGGCCCCAGCAAACAGCACTAACAACCCAGCGCTGTTCCAGGTGTAACTTCACCGCGGCCAAGGATGCGCTCGATGCCCTCTGGCGGGGTCCCGACTGGCACCGCCATCTTGGTCGCAGCCCTCTTCTCGAGCGAACGTCATATGCGCCGTATCAATTCCGTGTCCCTCGCCGTTGCGGCTTCGATCTGTCTCGCGGTGATCGCAGGAGCGCAACCGAATGTCACGTTCCCGAGGACGCCGGTAACCGGCGCGGTCGTCGCGGAGTCTCTCACGATCCGTGACATGCTCGACCTCAAGACCGTTTCGGTCGCGGACCTCTCGAGTGATGGCCGGTGGCTCGCGCTCACCGTCTCCGTCCGCCGCGATGGACTCGGCGTCGACTTCTCGCGTGACGGCGATCC
>DATMBT010000561.1:0-2416 GCA_035559475.1 Gemmatimonadaceae bacterium | reverse complement strand
CACGTCGGTCGATGGTCGTTAGGCCGGATCCTGGTTGTGACCCAGCTCGCCCTCTCGTTCCTGGTGGTGAGCGTCGCGACGCTGTTCGCGCGGAGCGTCCTCAACATGCGGTCACTCGACGCCGGCTTCTCCCGGGACCGTACGCTCCTCTTCAACATCGACGCCGGCGACCGATCGTTGACGCAGTCGGAGCGAGCTGCCTTCTTCGCGAGCCTCGAGACGCGGCTCCGCGCAACACCGGGCGTGAGCACGCTGGCGTATACGCAGCGCAGTCCGCTGGATCATTCGGTACAGACGCGACCTCTGGAGATCCCCGGCCTCATCATCCCGAAGCAGGCACGCGGCGCGTCCGCGAACATCGTGACGCCTGCGTTTTTTGGCATATTCGACATCGACCTCGTTCGTGGACGCGGCCTCACCAGTGAGGATCGCGCTGGAACGGAGCCCGTCGCCGTCGTCGACGAGGCACTGGTGCACGCCTGGTTCGGATCGATCGACCCGATCGGCCGGAGGGTGTTCCTGGGTGCGGACCGGGAACCGTTCACCATCGTCGGTGTGGTTCGCAGCGCACGGTTCGAGGACCTGCGTGAAGAGCCCCCGCGGACCATCTACACGGCGCTGGCTCAGGCGCGGCTCGCATCCGGTGAGCCGGTTGGAGACGTCAAGCGAATAACAGTGGCCGTTCAGACGACGTCGAATCCGGCCGCGCTCGCGACGCTGGTACGCTCTGTCGTTGCCGAACTCTCCCCCAGTGTCATCGTGTCCTGGGTGCGCACCATGGAAGAACAGTTCGATGCCGCCCTGCTGCGCGAACGACTGATGGCGGCGCTGTCCGTTGCGTACGGGGTGCTCGCGCTGGTCCTGTCGCTGGTGGGCCTTTACGGAATAACGGCGTTCGGTGTCGCGCAGCGGACACGCGACATCGGCGTGCGAATGGCACTTGGCGCCACGCGCGGGCGTGTGCTGTCCAACATACTCGGCGAGACGGTGGTGACGTCGGCGATCGGGATTCTCATCGGCAGTGCCGCCGCGTTTTTTGCGGCTCGACTGGTTGCGCCATTCCTCTTCGGCATCGAACCGGGTGATCCGGGCACTCTTGTCGGCGTAACGCTGCTCCTGACGGTCACGGCGCTGGTGTCGGGTTACGTGCCGGGCCTTCGAGCGGCGACGATAGATCCAGTTCGGGCGCTCAAGGAGAGCTGAGTTGACCTGACCGGGGCTTGCGCCGGGTGTCAGATTGGGCCCGATGAGACCCAAAGAACTCACCCTCCGTGGCCTGGTGCTCGGTGCGCTCATCACCACCGTCTTCACCGCCGCCAATGTCTACCTCGGCCTCAAGGTCGGGCTGACGTTCGCCTCGTCGATCCCGGCGGCGGTGATCTCGATGGCGCTCCTGGCAAAGGTCAAGGACTCGACGATCCTCGAGAACAACATCGTCCAGACCGTAGCGTCGGCGGCGGGCACACTCTCGGCGATCATCTTCGTCCTGCCCGGGCTCGTAATCGTAGGCTGGTGGACCGGGTTCCCGTTCTGGCAGTCGTTCCTGATCTGCGTGAGCGGCGGTGTGTTAGGCGTGCTGTTCACGATCCCGCTCCGCCGCGCGCTGGTCACCACGTCCGACCTGCCGTACCCGGAAGGCGTCGCAGCAGCCGAAGTTCTCAAGGTCGGTTCGGGTACGCGCGGCGAGACGAAGGACGCGACGGGCGAATCGCGCGAAGGGCTCACCGCGGTCATGCTCGGCTCGGTTGCTTCGGCCGGACTGGCGATCATTACCGCGACACGTTTTGCCGCCGCTGACCTGGCCGGGTTCCTCCGGCTGGGCGCGACGGCATCCACGGGCTACAACTTCGCGTGGTCTCTCGCGTTGTTAGGCGCTGGCCACCTGGTAGGATTGTCGGTCGGCATGGCGATGCTGGTTGGACAGGTCATCTCGTGGGTAATCTCCGTCCCGATCCTCACGTCGATGCAGCCCGCCGCTGCGGGCGTCGACCTCGCCACACACACCATCACGATCTGGCGCACGCAGGTGCGGTTCATCGGCGCGGGCACGATCGCGATCGCGGCGATCTACACTCTCGCGAGGCTTTCGAAGCCGGTGATCGGTGGACTGGTCACTACGCTGCGCGCCTCGAAGGCAGTCGCCATCGCGGACGACAAGGACCGCGACATGTCGCCGCAGTGGATCATCGGGCTCACAATCATCTGCCTCGTGGTCACTGGATACCTGGCGTACACCTTTGCCATATCAACCATCCTGGCACCCAGCGCTGTGACGCTCACGCTCATCGCGGTGCCGTTCGTGCTGGTTGTCGGATTCCTGATCGCGGGAATCTGCGGGTACATGGCCGGGCTCATCGGCGCATCGAACAGCCCGATCTCGGGCGTCGGGATTCTGTCCATCGTGGCGTGTGCGACC
>DATMBT010000560.1:0-4576 GCA_035559475.1 Gemmatimonadaceae bacterium | reverse complement strand
CCCCTGGTCCACTCTCGCCACCACATCGTTGTCAGGTTGAACGACTTCATTCCCGAAGCCATTGAATCGGCCGGTCGCGAGCTGCGAAATGCCGGCGTCCGATGCCACAAACATTCGCGAACTCTCGAACCGGTTGTCGGTCTCCAGCTGGATCTCCCAGCCTTGAAGCTCGGTCGCATATCCAACCTCGAGCTTTGTCTTGCTCGCGTACGGATACTGGCGGAATCCGTATTTCCGCCGGCTGAATTCGAGCGACGGCTTTACACCGAGGCCACGACCGAACGAGATGCTTGGCGTGACGGAAGTTTTCTGGCCGCGGTCGCGAAACGGCGGTACGTCATAACCCTGGAACTGCACGATGGGGCGCCGGTTCCACGCCGTATCGGCGTCGTACCCGTCTTTTGTTTTCCCGCTGTCCTGTGGCTTGCCAGTCCCCTCAGGCTTTTTTGACGTGACGCTGTCCTCGCCCTTTGAGGAATCCTGCTTCAGCTCGACGCTGCCGTTGGATTCCTGTTCTGCCTTCTTCACTTCGGGCGTACCGCCGTTGTCATACATGCGGGTCGGCCGCCGCTTGCCACCCACGGTGGACGAATCCACCAGTTCATTCCGGCCACTGGCGCCAACGACCCAAAGGGGAATGCTCCCCCCCGGTGCGGTACCGGTCACCGTCGCGACGTCATCGCCGCCGTGCAGGTAGAGCCGGAGTTCCCTCGTGTCAGCAAAGTCAAACTTGCGGTCGAAGTATGTGCTGCCGGCGGACCTGAGGCGCACGTCCACACTGCCGTCCGCCTGACGAGTGATCGTGGCGGTATCGGCGGCGTCGGTGCCATGCAGGTCCACGATGGTGAACAGGCTGCGATAGTACCCGTCAGCCGACGCGGGAAGGTTCGCTCGTCGGCCACGGAGGTTCTCGCGCAAGTCGTGACCGAGTCTCCCGTATTCGCGTGGCATCAGGCTGACGGCGGCCTCGATGACCGAGTCCGTGACCACGCGCTGCAGGTACTTTGCGGTCGAGTCGAACTCCTGCTGCCTGAGTGAAGCCAGCAGCCGTCGATCGAAATCGATCGCGTTGTAGAACAGCGCCGCCTTCGGCCGCGTCTTGAAGGTCACGAAGCGCGGCATGCCAACGCGCGCGGCCTTGAGCAGGGCACCCTCATACGACACGAACGCCTTGTCGCGGTCGCGGGGAATCGGCACCCATTTTCCCTTTGGATCGCTCCGCAACTGCGCCCATTTCCACTGGCCCGGGTGCCGGTCGTTGTCCCCGATGAGCGTGTCGATCAGGCGCGCCGTCAAGAGGGCGTGTGCGTCGATCTGGGTGGACCCGTCTTCGTTCAGCTTCTCGAGCAGGTCCTCACTATCGATGATGTCGACCGCGCCACTGAAGCCCGGTTCTTCCTTCGGGTCCTCCGGGAATTCCTCCATCGTCCCCAGCTTGTTGGCAAAGTCCTTTCGGAACTCGCCAAGTGCGGGATCGTCCGGCATGACGTACAGCACCGGGCTCGCATGCAGCACGCCTCCCGCTTCGAGGATCGGCGATGGGACCACGGTCGCCGCTGGATGCGATGCGCTCAGGCCGTCCGCGAAGATGTCCTCGATGAGGGTGTTGTGAAACGCCTCGGGGAGCTGGAGCACTTCCTTGTACACCGGCCGGAACACGTATTCCCGCCCGTCCTTGCCGCGGAGGTGGAGGTTGTGCGTCTGCGCATTCCCACCTTCCTCGAGCGCCGTGAGGCCGCCGGCGAACTTGTCCAGGTTCAGAACCGGCACCCTGATGGGCTGGGCCCAGAGGTCCCGGTAGTTGTCGCCTAACAAGAAGCGGTGAACCCCGTTGGCGCCGTATTTGCTGCTCGCCTGGACAGTCACGCTGTCATCGCTGGGGCGCGCGTTGATCGCGGCCGGTGACGCCTGGCCGCTCACGCGAAGTGGCACAATGGCCATGCTGACTTGCACGATCATTGGCAGGACTTTCATCACGACGGGTTCTCTTCGGCGGCGCGCGGCCGACGATTCCGAGCACGTGGCGCTCGCTGAATCCGGGATTCTGGGTAGCGACATGGCGGGATTGGCGTTCAGAAGGACGTGGTCCCCTGGTTGCGCTGGGACGTGGGTCCTACACCGACAGGCCCGCTCTGTGTCGCCGCGTTAGGCGGGCGCGACCATTCGGCGCTGCTGCCAGTACACCGACTCTCCCGTGAGGGGAAGGCCTGCGTACTCCCCTAGTAGATCTGCACGACCGTGCCGACCGGCACGTGGCGATACAGCCAGTCGATGTCGTCGTCCGCGAGGCGGATGCACCCGTGCGTCACCGCGCGCCCGATGCTCTTCGGGTCTGCGGTGCCGTGAATCATGTACCCGTCACCCAGGTCGAGCGCGAATCGGCCCAGTTCACCTTCAACCTGGCGATTCCGCGTCACCAGCGGCGGGATGTACAGGGTGTCGTTGAACACGATGTGCTCGTCGGCCGGCAGCGGCACAAAACCGCCTGTGGTGCGGTCGAGCAATCCCGCCTCTCCTTTCCGCACGACGAGCAACTGATCGGCACTCACGCGCACCGGCCGGTCCGGGCGCAGGCGCGCGAGCTCGAGGTCGTGCGCGATGGCCGCTTCCGCGTACAGCCAGTCCGGCGGCCGCCAGACGGGATTCTCGATCTTTCGCAACACGGTGTGCCGGCCGCGTGGTGTACGGAAAGTCCACGAACGCCCGCCGTATTCGATCGTCATGCCCGAAGCAACAGCCGCCGTAGCGGTTCGCAGCGTGTCGGCATCGCGCATAACGAGGACCTGCCGCTCGCGCAACGATACCAGGACGCGCAGCCCTGTCCCGCGAAGCGCACCCGCGCGGGTGCGTTCCCAGGCAAGGCTGTCGGCTCCGGATTTGAACGTGATCATGGGCCGGTCGTTCAGCCGGTCTGACAGCTTGACCGGAGGTGGCCCTCCCTCCGGGGCCTGAGCCCACGCATTACTCGTCAGGCAGGCTATGGCACACAGCGTGGCCGCGACGACCCGAATGGTTGTCGCGCCAGGGCCGGACGCGGCCAGGCCCGCCACGCCTGGTGGCGTGACGGGCTGCCGGGTCAATGTCATCAACGGATGGTGACGCCGAGGATCAATGGAACCCATCGTACCGTTGTACTCCTGCTGCCAAAGGCGTTGTCAAAGCTCGGGCTGTCGTCACGTCCCGTATACGCATTCACGATCCGTGACTCCAGGAACAGCGACGACCGGCCGATGCCGAATTCCAGCCCGGCGCCGCCGCTGACGCCGAACTTCGTGATCGTCGACTCGTTGGCCTCGTCATTCGGGTCAAGCAGGTCGTTGCCGAGGTAGGCGCCTAACGTCGAGTTCTCGCCGAAGTTGCTGAACATGTGGAAGCCACCGCCGCCGAGCAGGTAGATGGCTGACGTTTTCCGCTCATTGAACGGGAACCGCATGTTGAGCGTCAGTTCTGCCGAATACACCTTGGGATCGACATTGTTGAGCACCAGGGGCGTGGCGCCTCCCGTCGTGAACCCCTCACCGGTGAACTGGCTGTACCCCAGCAGCAGCCGGATACCGAACAAGCTGGACGGATTGTGCCAACCGAGCGGGACCGAGATGTTCCACCCGGTGCCATAACCCAGCCTTTCCACATCGCTGATCGGGGCTGCGGCCCCGGCCGCCAGGCCGTAGTAGAAATTGCCGAGGCTGGAACTCCTGTTCGAGGTATTCTGTTCGTTCACGATGGCCGCGCCCGCTGCGGGATCTACCCTCGTAATCGAGTCAGTACGCGCCGCTTCTGCCCGCGAGATGGAGTCCGCGCGCGCCTGCTCGGCTCGGGCGACAGAGTCCCTGCGCGCTGCGATAGCGAGCGAGTCAGTTCTCATCGCGTCGGCGCGAGCGCGCTCGGCGGCGGCGATCGAGTCCATCCGGGCGCGTTCAGCTGCCATGATCGAGTCATTGCGTGCCTGGCTTGCCCTCATCACGGAATCGGCTTTCGCGATGGAATCCCGTTGCGCCCGGCTGGTCGTCGGGATCACAGTGCCCTGCGATTCCTTCCTGATCGGGATGCGCTGGGTCGATCGGGCGCGGGTTGTGTCCCGGCGCGTGGTGTCCGACTGCGCCTGGACCGTAGCACTCGCGCAGAGAACGGCAGCAAAGCCACCACCGATCGCCCATCGAGTGAATTCGCGTAACGTCATGATCTCCCCCCGTCACCGTGACTCCGGCGTCGAACGCAGGCCCCTGGGACGCGTACGACGCGGTGGGACGCCTGCCCACGGCTGAGTCGTTATGGATTTGCCTTCGCGCCCACCACGGCTGGCACCGTCACTGCACCATTGGTCCCATTGCGGCCGGGCACGAGTCCTGAGTGCCCCCTGTACCCGCGAGTTGTCCCGATGCGCCATTTCCGATTGTAATTTTCCTGAGACGAGCACGTCCGCGTTATGCGGGGCCGCCGCGAACCGACGTAAGCGTTAGGCGGCACCGAGCGACCGGTGGTGTGTTGATGCAGACTCGAGCGGCTGGTCCAGCATGGCCGTTCACGGTATGTTGGCGTCGCGGGCCGCCTTTGCTCTCACCCTCTTCGCCCATTC
>DATMBT010000559.1:0-3664 GCA_035559475.1 Gemmatimonadaceae bacterium | reverse complement strand
ACTCGCTCGCACGATGGACTGATGTAGACCAGCCGTCCCTCGGTGGAATACAGGCTGATCACGTCGCTCCCGTTTTCGGCGATCAGCCGGAAGCGCTCCTCGCTTTCACGCAGCGCGCGCTCCGTCCGCACACGGTCGAGGTGACTCTCGTGCAACTTGCTGGCAATCCAGGACACGATCACGACGAACACCAGAATGGTCGCCACCACGAACAGCGTGTCGGCCAGGTCGGGATCCACAAAACTTCCGCGGCGGCCGACGACCAGTATCCACCCGAGGATGGTCGGCACGAGGAAACCCGCGGGCAACAGCGCTCGCGCCAGTGAACCGCCCGGACCCTCGCTGAGCACGATCGACACCAGCCCGTTGCGGCTGGAGAGCGCCATCGAGCCAATGCTCAATGCCGCGAAGGCGACCGCGCTGGGCATGGCCATGCGGTTCATGACTCCGATCGATGAGAACCAACCACTCTGGTACGTGTGCGCAATGAGCGCCGCCTCGGCGCTGAACAGCACAAACACGGCAATGACCTGTGACACGGCGCTGGCGAATCGTGAGCGCTTCAGCTGGAACAGGAGCGCGCCGCCGAGCAGGGCGAAATTCATCGCGGAGTTAGGCGACATGCGGTTGTGGCGACCATCCGCGGTGTTCGCCATGGCGTCGTGGAACAACAGCGTGTCGAGCTTCAGGTCAAAGCCTGTGGACAGCGAATACCACTGCGCCGCGCCGATCGTCAGCACGACAATGGTCAGGACGCCGGCGATGTCCCGGCCGTGCCGGAACTCGTTGTTGGCGACGATCCACATCGCGGATCCCAGGGCGACGAAACAAGCCGCCGTCGTGGGATTCATGGCCGCCCGGCTCGCGGACCCTAACGCGCGAAGCTCAGGAACTTCGACCAGCCACCCGACCAGCGACAGGACGCCGAGGACCACCGCGATCGCGACGGCGCCGCGCGCGATGGCTTCCGGCGTCGACCACCATGGACCCGCCCCAAACCCCGCGCGTGGTTCGCGCGGTGAAGGGTATGTTGGCGTCGGGGTGTGGTCGTGCATGGGTCTCTAGTGCCAAAGACGTCCCCATTACGATTGGCGTCACCTAAGAATTCGGGTGCCGTATGGGGCCTGGAGGCGCTGGTATTGCCCTGTGCGCAACCGCACAAAAGGGGCAAGGAGGGTGCCGTTCGATCAGCTGCCGCGCGCGCGCCATTCAGCGGTTTTCCGTCACGCTGGGGGATGCTGCCGTCACGCTCGTGGTCGTAGGACTGCTGCTGACCGGAACCTCGATGCCGCGCCCGTGGCGCTTTGCGCCTCGCGACCTACCCGGTTACCAGCGCGCTTCGCTCGTCATCAGCGCGACCATTTCCTCGGTGTTGCAAGGGCGTGAGAAGTAGAAGCCCTGGGCAAGGTCGCAACCCATGTCACGCAGCAGGTCGAGTTGGCGCTGGTTGGTGACACCTTCCGCAACGACTTCGAGTCCGATCGCGTGGGCGAGCGAGACAATCGCCTTCACCACGTGCAGCGGTCGTTCTTCCAGGTCGATGGAACTGGTGAAGGCGCGATCGACCTTCACGGCATCGAGCGGTAACCGGTGCAGGTAGCTCAGCGCTGAATACCCGGTCCCGAAGTCATCCAGGTGGATCCCGACGCCGAGGGCGCGAAGTTGCTCCACCGTCTCGATGGCCGGGTGCTTCTGGCCGATGATCGCGCTTTCGGTGATCTCGATCTTCAGCGACGACGGCGAGAGGCCCGTCTCCTCGAGGATCGCCGCAACCGCCCGCACCAGGTCCGGCTGCGCAAACTCGCGCACCGACAGGTTGACCGAGATGCCGAAGTGCCCTGCGGTGCCGTACGACTGCCATTCGCGGGCCTGCCGGCAGGCCTCCTTGAGCACCCACCTGCCTAACGGCACGACGAGACCGGTGTCTTCCGCGACCGGGACGAACGTGGCCGGTGACACGATCCCTCGCTCAAAATGACGCCAGCGGATGAGGGCTTCCGCGCCAACAATCCGTCCCTCGGCGATCGACACGATCGGTTGGTAGTGCAGGAAGAACTCGTCCCGCTCGAACGCATGCCTCAGGTCGGTCTCGATCTGGAGGCGCGTGAGCGCCTCGGCGTGCATGGCGCGGTCGAACATCTCGTAGCGCCCGCGACCGGTGTTCTTCGCACGGTACATCGCGATGTCGGCGCTGCGAAGCACGTACTCCGGTTGCTCGCTGGCGCCGGTGCTCAGCGCCACGCCGATGCTGGCGGACGTCGCGTGTTCGTAACCGCCTATCGAGAGCGGGACCTGGAGCGACTCCTGGACGCGTTCCGCAACCATGGCTGCATCACGGACATCGATGATGCGCTCCAGCAGGATCGCAAATTCATCACCGCCGAGCCGGGCAACGATGTCGCCACCGCGGACGCAGGCTTCGAGCCGGCGCGCGATGGAGATGAGCATTTCATCGCCCACATGATGGCCCATCGAGTCGTTCACCAGCTTGAAGCCGTCGAGGTCCAGGAACAGCACCGCGAAAAGCCCGTCCTGTCCGCGCCGTGCACGGTGGGTGGCGTCCGACAGGCGGCGCATGAACAGGTTCCGGTTCGGCAGGCCAGTCAGCGAATCGTGGACCGACTCGTGGCGGAGCCGCTGCTCGCGCATCTCGCGATCGGAGAGGATCTGCCGGAGTTCCTGCTCGGTCGCGGCCATCTGCCCGAACTCGCTGAGGATCGAAACCTCGGCCGGCGTCCAGTTCCGCGGCACTTCATCGAGGACGGAAATCATTCCACCAACGCTGCCGTCACTGCGCAGGAACGTGGCCACCGCCATGCTCGTGATACTCAACTCCGCGGCCACTGATCGAAGGAACGCGTCGCCGTCGGACGAGGTGAGGTCGTGAAGCGCCAGCGTGCCACCGTTTTCTACGGTGCGCTGCATGATCCCGGTCCGGATCAGGGCACCTGCGTCGTGCGCAAACCAGTCACGCCGCATCGCACCCGCGCAGAAGCTCCGCCGGTCATCGCCTAACAACGCCACCAGCGCGGCGGGCGCCGGCACGGACTTCGAGACCACGCCCACCAGGCGTTCCATGGACGCGGCAAAGGTCCCGCTCAAGGCGGCTGCACGTTCAGTCCCGACGCCATCAGCAACTGGCGCCGCATCCGGGGTTACGCGGCCCGAGGCAATGGTCACAACGAGGAGGACGGCTCGCTTCCAAACCCGTCACGACGGAGGGGGCCGCTTGCCGGGCTGGCCGCGTCGGGGCGAACATTGGCGCCCCACCCGGTCGCGCAGCATTAACAACTGCTTATCTGCCGGGGTTGAGCTCAACCTGGGCAGCCCGGAGATGGATTTGAGCGAAATACCTGACGTGGCGGTCGTTGGGGTTGGCGGGATGGGAAGCGCCGCCGCGTACCAGCTTGCCCGGCGCGGCCTTTCCGTCGTCGCCATCGAGCGGCACGAGCCCGGGCACGATCGCGGCTCGTCGCACGGCCTGAGCCGGATAATCCGCCTGGCGTATTTCGAACACCCGTCGTACGTGCCGTTGCTCCAACGGTCATTCGAGCTGTGGCGCGAGCTCGAGGCCGATTCCGGGGAGCAGGTCCTGCACGTCACGGGCGGGTTGGATATCGGGCTCCCCGGCTCGCGCGTGTACGAAGGCTCTCTCGAGTCCTGT
>DATMBT010000558.1:0-7386 GCA_035559475.1 Gemmatimonadaceae bacterium | reverse complement strand
CGGCGTGAGGCCACTGACTGTGCTGTTGTTAGGCATGGTCACTGCCGGCTGAACGTGACGCTCAACGGCGGTGCACCGTGGTCGGGCCAGCAGGAGGAGGTGCCGGGGAGTCGCTGTGGGTGAACATGAATTCAGTGGAGGAAGACTCATGGCGAGCGTCTTCGACAAGCTGCAGCTGAAGGACCAGGCGGAGATCGTTGTCATCAACGCTCCCGCCTCATTCGAGCCCGAGCTGAAGGGACTCAAGGGCGTGAAGGTTCTGCGATCGCTCAAGGAGGCGAAGGACCTGGCGTTCTCCATCGCCTTTGTCATATCGCAGCCCGAGGTGGACACGGCAGTGAAGGGTGTCGCGTCAAAGGCCAGGGGTGACGCGGTGATCTGGTTCGCGTACCCGAAGCAGTCGTCGAAGCGCTACACATCGACGGTCAATCGTGATTCGGGTTGGGACAGCCTGGGCAAGGCCGGATTCGAGAGCGTCCGTATGGTCGCCATCGATGAAGACTGGTCGGCGGTTCGATTCAGGAAGGCGGAATTCATCAAGACGATGAAGCGCGACGCCGAGTGGGCGATGTCGAAAGCTGGCAAGGCAAAGGCATCGGTCCGGAAAAAGAAATAGGCGACGAAATCTGGGAATCTGGAATCTGGAATCAGTCCTGATTCTCCCTCAGCACCTCCACCGGGTCGATTCGTGCAGCGCGTCGCGCGGGCGCAAACGCGGCGAGACCCGCGACCAGCACGAGCGTTGCCGCGACAGACACCATCACGACCGGATCGGTGGGGCTGACGCCGAACAGGAGCTTCGAAAACAGTCGCGTCGTTGCCAGGGCGGCAACGAGCCCGATCACGACGCCCACGAGCGCCAGCCGAAGCGACTGCAGCACCACCAGCCTCGAAACCAGGCCAACTGACGCACCGAGTGCGATGCGCACTCCGATCTCGGGGCGGCGCTGCGTGACCAGGTAGGAAATGACGCCGTAGGTCCCGACTGCGCTGAGTGCCAAAGCCACGGCCGCCGCGACGCCAAGCAGGATCATCACGAAGGAGGTGCGCGACATGGATTGTGCGAAAACCTCATCCATGGTTCGCGCCTCCACGAACGGTACGCGCGGGTTCGCCTCCATCAACATGCGACGGATTGGCGCAATGAGCGATGTCGGGTTGACCCCTTCCGTGCGCACGAGGTACGTGAGGAAGTTGGCCTGGCCGGTGCGTCCGTTAGGTGTGAACCCGGTCATGGCGTAAAAGACTGCTTCCGTCGGCGGGCGATCGAGCGCCTCTGCGCGCAGTTCGGGCACCACCCCCACCACGCGGTACCATGTGGTCGACCTGGATCCGTTGCTGTTGATGCCCTTTCCAATCGCGTCTTCGCCGGGCCAGAGGCGATCGGCGAGCGCCTGCGTCACGACGACTGCCTGAGATCCGCTCTCCACGTCAGCCCAGGTGGGCGTTCGACCACGCACCGGAATGCGAAGCGCTTCGAGAAAGCCCGGCGAAGCCAGTGGCGTGGACACGCACGGCGGTTGCTCACCCGAAGCAAACGGACGCCCCTCGCGCCAGACCACAGTGCATCCTGTCCCGTATCCCTCGAGCGGCACGTTGGTAATGCCGCCCACGTTACGCACTCCGGGCAGCGCGGCGATGCGTGCCTGGAACTCCCGGTGGAACGCGATGGCCTTCTCACGAGTGTCGTATTCCGGGAACGGCAGCGAGACATCGAATGCGAGCACGTTCTGATGATCGAACCCCGGCTTGACGTCGCGCAGCCGCGCGAAGCTGCGGATCATCAGTCCGGCAGAGGCAAGCAGTACGAGTGCCATAGCGATCTGCGTGACCACCAGTGCATCCCGTGCGGAACGGCGGCGGCGCGACGTCGTGAGGCCGCGGCCGTCCTCACGCAACGTCCCCACCTGCGCGGGCCCGCGAATGATGGGAATGAGCCCGAAGACGAAGCCGGCGATGAGCGCCGTCACGGCGGTCAGGGCCATGGACGGCCAACCTAACGACGTCCCGGCCAGCCGCGGGACATCCACCGGGGCGATGGCCAGCATGGCGCGCAGCCCGATCCACGACAGCCAGGTGCCGAGAACGGCCGCGGCGGCGCACAGGAGCAGGCTTTCCGACAGGTAGTGGGCCGCCATGTGCCGACGGTCGGCTCCGAGCGCTGCACGAATGGACGCCTCGCGCCGTCGTGCCTCGTAGCGCACGACGAACAGGCCGGCCACGTTTGCGGCCGCGATGAGAAGCACCAGCAGGACGGCGGCAAACAGCATCCACATGGTCCGCGGCAGCGAGGGGCCAAGCACGGCATCCTTCAGCGGGGCCGCTTCGCCCCTGAAGTTGTACTGGCTCATGAAGTTTGCGCTGTAGGCGTTAGGCACGGCCTCCGGCAGCTGCCGCGTCAATGCCGTCATTTCCCGCTGCGCCTCCTCCGCCGTCCGACCCGGCGCCAGCCGTCCCACGCCCACGTGTGGATGGTTGTTCCAGTGCGGGCCGGCAGGGTTCAGCTTCAGCGGCAACCACAGGTCCATGCCAACGCCCGCCAGCGCCGAGGCCGACGAAAAGGGACCGGGCATCGGCAGCGTCAGGCGCGGTTGTGTGACACCGATGATCTCGAGGGGGCCGCTCTCCGTCTGGAGCATTTTGCCCACAATTTCCGGATCACCACCGAACCGGCGCTGCCAGAACTCGTACCCGAGCACAACGCGCCGCGCGCTGTCGGGACGATCGTCCTCAGGCAGTATCAGTCGTCCATGCTCGGCACGCGCGCCGAGCACGTCGAACATGGAGGCGGTCACCAGCGCGGTCCTGGCGATTTCCGCGCCGCCGTCTCCCGTGACAGTGAGGCCGAACGACCGGTACATGCCGATCGCGCTCAGCGTCTTCATGTTCTCCCGGAAGTGAAAGTACCCGCCTGATGAGAGTCCCCATTTCCGCTCACCACTGCCGGGAACCGTGGCCGGGTGAAGCAGCGACACGAGCTCGTGCGAGTCGCGGTAGGGAAGCGGTCGAAGCACGACGGCGTCCAGCACCGTGTAGATCGCGGTAGTGGCTCCCATTCCGAGCGCCAGCGTGAACAGCGCGACCAGTGAGAACGTCGGCGTTCGCAGGAGCACGCGGAAAGCACGCGCTGTTTCTCGACGTAGCGTGTCGAATAGCTCGAATCGGCGATTCTGTCGCATGGTCTCCTCGTCAATTGCTCGTGCCATCCGGTGCCACGTGTCCACGTCCCCAAAGCGACGCCGCACCTCCGACTCGGCCTGCGCTCGTGTCATCCCCGTGGCCATGAACTGCTCGATGCGCTCCTCCAGGTGGAACTGGAACTCCTCGTGGAGGGCAGAGTCGATGCGGCCCTTCGACGGAGGCAGGTTCACGCCGCGGTGCCGTTGACGATCGCTGCTCATCGGGCACCTCCGTCGGCCGTGATGACCATGCCGACTGCTTCGGTGTAGCGCGCCCATCTCGACAGTTCCGTCGCCAGCTGGCGACGGCCGCGCGGCGTCAGGCGGTAGTACTTCGCCCTGCGATTGCTTTCGGAATAACCCCACTCCGCGCTGACCCATCCGCGCTGCTCGAGGCGGTGCAGGGCGGGGTACAGCGCCCCTTCTTCTATGAGCAGCCGCTGCTCGGTGACCGTCTCGATCCATCGGAGCACGCCAAGCCCGTGCATCGGTCCCCAGGCCAGCGTCTTGAGGATCAGGAGATCGAAGGTGCCGCGAATGAGTTCAAGATCTGATTCAGCCATGGCGTGTCCCCCGTGATTGAGCATGGGACACCGGTTGTTCACCTAAGGTTTATAGGTGGCAATCGGGGAGCGAAGCGAGCCTTGCAGTGCTGAAACGAATCACGCACGGAAACCCGTTGGCGAGTTGCCGGACGACGTCGTATTCTCACGGGCCAACAGCCGGAGATCGGATGGCATCCCAACTGAAGACCCAGAGGACTCGCGCCAGCGTGAAGGCGTTCATTGCCGGCGTTGCGGACGAGCAGAAACGGAAGGATGCGCACGTCATTTCGGCCCTCATGCAGGACATAACCGGGGAAAAGCCGGAGATGTGGGGCACCAGCATCGTGGGGTTCGGGAGCTACCACTACAAATACGCCAGCGGCCAGGAAGGTGACTGGCCCCTCGTGGGGTTCTCGCCGCGGAAGGACAGCCTCACGCTCTACATCATGCCGGGCTTCAAGGATTACGCTGACCTTCTGGGGAAGCTGGGGAAACACAAGAAGGGCATGTCGTGCCTCTACATCAAGTCGCTCGACGATGTCCACCTCCCGACGCTCAAGACACTCGTCAGGCAGTCGGTGCGGCAGATGAAGAAGATCGTAAAGGAGCGTACGAAAGGGGCATGATCGTCACGCCAGGGATCAGCTCAACCAGGAGGGTCAGATGAAGTGGATCACACGTGCACGCCCGAAGATTGACCGCATCGCGTGCCCATGGCTCATCCAGCGGTTCATCGACCGGGACGCGGAGTTCATCTTCGTTCCGCCGACCGAGGTGCTGCAGAAAGCCGCTGAGCTGAATGCCGTTCCGTTCGATGTGGAGGGCGTCGAGCTCAGTCACGACGGGCCGCTCTGCAGCTTCGATGCAATCCTGAAGAAATACGGCATCGACGATCCAGCGCTTGGCGAAATCGCGGTCATCGTTCGTGGCGCCGACACGGAGCGTCTGGACATCGCGCCGCAGGCCGCTGGCCTCCTTGCGATTTCACTCGGCCTCAGTCGCAACTTTTCGAACGACCACGAGCAGCTCGCGCAGGGCATGATCATCTACGACGCACTGTATTCCTGGGCCAAACATGTCCGCGAAGAGCGGCACACGTGGAATCCGCAACGAGGCCCGACCCCCGTGCCAGCGGCCGTTTGACTTCTGGTCTGGCGGGTTTTCGCTTGCGTACTCCCATCGTCGCATGAGCTCTTTCCTGCAACGGCTGGTAACATGGAGGGGGTCGGCAAGGCGCTAACGCCGGGCGCCGAGTATGTTGAGACGTAGTCCGAGGCGACCTCAGCACGAATCCGGATGACGGCGCACCTGCCTGGTCCACGAACCACCTGACGTGGCGCTCGAGCTCAAAGCCGTCGACGTCTATCACTCGTACCACGGCCAGCTTGCGCTCGATGGCGTGTCGCTCGTCGTGCCCGCCGGTACGGTGACCGTGTTGGTCGGTGAGAGTGGGTCCGGAAAAACCACGCTCCTGCGTTCGTTCAACAGGCTGGTGGATCCGGACCGCGGCACAGTCACCGTCGGTGAAAGCAGCGTACGCACGGAAAGGCCCGAAGTACTGAGGCGGCGTCTTGGTTATGTCCCCCAGTACGGCGGATTGCTCCCGCACTGGACAGTGCGTGGAAACGTGTCACTGGTGCCACGCCTCGCCGGCATGTCCTCACCGGACGGTGCCGCGGAGGAAGCGCTGCGTCGCGTAGGACTGGACCCGGTCAAGTTCGGCGGTCGCCTTCCCGCGGAACTCTCGGGCGGACAGCGACAACGAGTGGCCCTGGCCCGGGCCTTCGCTGCACGACAGCAGGTGGTCCTTCTCGATGAGCCGTTCGGGGCACTCGACTCGATTTCGCGCGCCGAAGTGCACGAAGCGTTCGAGCACGTGCGTGAGGAACTGGGGTTCACGGCGCTGCTCGTCACGCACGACCTCGCGGAATCAGCACGCCTCGCTGACCAGGTAGTCGTTATGCGGCGCGGGCGCGTGGAGCAGAGCGGAACCATCGCGGAGCTCCAGCGTTCGCCGGCCACGCTCTACGTACAAACGCTTTTCCAGCGCGCAAAGGCTTCGTACGCGCCGCTCCTGGACGCCCAGTGATGCCTTTGTCCCGTTGGTACTCCCGGCTTGTTGTGCTGGCCCTGGCGTTGGCGCCGGCGACCGCACATTCACAGAAGCGTGACACGCTTCCCGTGGTGGTGGCGTCGAAGCCGTTCGGTGAGTCGTACCTCCTCGCGGAAGTTTTTGCGCAGTTGCTCGAGTCACGAGGCATAAGGGTGGATCGACGCCCGGGACTGGGTGCTACAGAAATTGCCTTTGCCGCGCTCCGGTCGAATGCCATCGACGTCTATCCTGAGTACACGGGTACCGGCCTGGTCGCGATCCTGCGCGAGCCGCTGGACAGTGTGATGCGGGCCAACCCACTGCGCGCGTTTGCGCACATTGCCCGGCGATTCGAGGACCTGTACGGCATTCGCTGGCTGGCACCGCTCGGGTTCCAGAACGGCTATGCGATTGCGGTGCGCCGCGACCTTGCGACGCGACTCGGGCTGCGCACCTTGTCGGACCTCAGCCGTGCATCCCCGAAGCTGGTCGCGGGCTTCACGTCCGACTTCATCGGACGGCCTGACGGACTCGAGGGACTGTCGAAGGCGTACGGGATGCATTTCAAGAGCGTGAGCCCCCTCGCGCCGGCAGTGAAATACACCGCGCTTGTCGAATCAGCAGTCGATGTCATTGACGGCTACTCGACCGACGGCCTCCTGTCGAAGTACGACGTGATCACGCTCGTCGACGACCGCGCATTTTTCCCGCCATATGATGCCGCGGCGATTGTTTCCCGACGATTGGCCCGCGATCGACCGGACGCCATCTCGGTCCTCGGCCTGTTGAGCGGCCGCCTGGATGAACCGGCGATGCGAAGCTACAACCGTCGCGTCGAGGTTGACGGTGAGGCCATCCCCGAGGTCGCGCGTTCCATGTTGCGTTCACTGGGCCTGACGAATGGGCCAGCCACCGATCGCGCCAGAAACGCTGGAGCAACGAGGCCGAGCGCGGGATTCATGGCATTCCTGTGGGAACGCCGTTTCGAAACCGCGTCGCTGGCGCTTCGCCACCTGCAGCTCGTCCTGATCGCGCTCCTGGGCGCCGTCCTGGTGGCCGTGCCCCTCGGTCTCCTGCTCGAACGCGCGCGTCTCGCCGGCGAATGGGTGGTTGGCGCGTTAGGCGTCCTCCAGACGATCCCGAGCATTGCCCTGCTGGCCTTCATGATCCCGCTGCTCGGCGTCGGACTGTGGCCGGCGCTCGTGGCGCTGTGGCTATACGCCCTGTACCCGATCGCGCGGAACACCTACACCGGCGTACGCTCGGCGGAACCGGATGCAGTGGAAGCGTGCGAGGCCATGGGCGCGACCGCGATGCAGCGGTTGTGGTGGGTGCGACTACCGCTGGCCGCTCCAATCATTGTCGCCGGCGTTCGCACGGCCGCGGTCATTACGGTGGGAGCGGCGACGCTCGCAGCCTTCATTGGTGCGGGCGGCCTGGGTGAGCCAATCGTGACCGGCCTGGCCCTCGCCGACTCGCGGCTGATTCTTTCCGGGGCCCTTCCGGCAGCGGTACTGGCCATCGTGGTTGATGGCGCGCTGGCGATTGTCGAACGCGCCGTGAGGCCGGC
>DATMBT010000557.1:0-3248 GCA_035559475.1 Gemmatimonadaceae bacterium | reverse complement strand
GCGCCAATCGTCTTCCACATGCTGTTGAACACGCTCGTGCTGCCCGTGAAGTGCACGCCGGCGAGGTCGCGACTGTTCAGCAGTGCATCGCTGATCATTCCCGCATCGCCAGGCACGAAGTTGATCACGCCCGGCGGCACCCCGGCTTCTTCCAGCAGCTTCATCACGTAATACGCCGACAACATCGCCGACGACGCGGGCTTCCAGACAGCAACGTTGCCCATCATCGCGGGGGACGTGGACAGGTTCCCGCCGATCGCCGTGAAGTTGAACGGCGAGACCGCGTAGACGAAGCCTTCGAGCGCGCGGTAGTCGGACATGTTCCACACGCCGGGACTGGAGATCGGTTGTTCGGCGTAGATCTCCTGTGCGTATTGCACGTTGAATCGCCAGAAGTCGATCAACTCACACGCTGCGTCGATCTCGGACTGGAACACCGTCTTGGATTGGCCAAGCATCGTCGCCGCGTTGACCGTGTCGCGCCACGTCGTCGCCAGCAGCTCCGCGGCACGAAGGAACACCGCCGCGCGATCCTCCCACGGCCAGTTGGCCCACTCGACCTGTGCTTTCCGTGACGCCGCCACGGCCTGCTCGACATGTTTCGGCGTCGCCTTGTGCCAGTCGGCCAGCACGTGGCCGTGCGCGTGAGGCATGACCGCCTGGGCGATTTCACCGCTGCGGAATTCCTCGCCGCCGATGATGATCGGGATCTCGATCCGTTCCCCTGCCATCGACGCGAGTCGCGCCTTGAGCGACGTGCGCTCGGGCGATCCCGGTGCATACGAGCGCACCGGTTCGTTCACGGGCGTCGGTACGCGGCGAATGCCGTTGAACCCAACCAGGCCTGAGGGCGGGGTGCTCGTTGTTGCGGGCCGTGCGTCAGGCGCCGGACGTGAGGTCGGTGCCGCTACGGGGGCGCTCATGAGAAACCTCTCGAATTCTGTCGGTCAGTACGGGTGCGACGCAGGTGTTGTGCGATCCGTCGCCACTTGAGTAGGACGAAAGATACCGTGTGACGAATCGCGGACCAGCATCCAGAGCGAAACGTCGTACCCCATCTCCCATCTCCTATCTGAAATCTCTTAGCTTGCGTGACAGCAGTCGCAGCCTTCTTCCCAGAGGTACCGATGGTCCGCTTTCGCAAAATCACCCTTCGCGTCAGGCGCGTGTCCACCTGTGGTCTCGTGGTCGCGGTCGCTTCTTGTGGCGGTGGTGGTGATGACGGCGGGACAACGTCACCGGGCACTGTTGCGCGGGTCGAGATCACCTCGCCCAGCAACCGGCTGGAAGTCGGCCAGAACATGCAGGTGACCGTTCGCTACTTCGACGCCTCGAGCAGCCAGCTCACGGGGCGCACCATTTCGTATTCGACGAGCAACTCGTCCCTCGCGACGGTGAGCCAGGCCGGTCTCGTGACCGCGACGGCTGCGGGTAACGTGTCGGTCATCGCAACCGTAGACGGCATCCAGGGAAACCTTCCGCTCATCGTCACTGAGCCACCGGTCTTCTTCATCGCCATTTCACCGCCGGCTCCGAGCGTCCGCCAGGGCGAAACGGTCACGTTGACCGCGCAGCCACAGAACGCCATCGGGCTTCCGCAACCCGGGCGCACCGTCACGTGGTCATCGGCGAACGTCGCTTTGGCGACGATAACGCAGGCGGGAGTGGTGACCGGCGTATCGCCGGGGAACGTCTACATCCGGGCCTCGACCACTGACCGGACAGACTCGGTGAACCTTCGCGTCAGGAGCCTGGTCACGCCGTCCATCACTGGCACTACCTCGACTCAACTCGTCCCTGGCGGCACCGGCGGTCTCACCGGCGCCAACCTCGGTGCGACCATCGCTGACAACACCGTTCTCATAAATGGCGTCGCCGGTGTGGTCACGGCCGCATCGCCTACATCGGTCACGTTCACGGTTCCCGCCAAGGACGCGCTGCCGTGCACCGCAACAGGGCCAGCCCAGATCGCGTTGATCGCGAACGGCGACACCGCTTTCACCACGATGAACCTGCGGGTGGCTACAGACCGCTCACTGGCTGTCGGCGAGTTCCGCCTGCTGACCGCCGACGCTGACCTTGTCTGCAACGAGTTCGCTGGCACCGGCGGCAAGTACCTCATTACGGCGTTCAACTACGCCACCACCGCCAGTGTCAGGACTTCGTTCCGACTCACCGGGTCGGGGCAGGGCAGCGTGGCGGCGACCACCATCCCGTCGGCGCAGATCGCAACAGCCGTGGTTCCTCGCGCGCTCCCCGACGACCGCGCGTCGCGTCATTTTCTCGCGCACAGCGAGTTCATGCAGCAGGAGCGGCAACTCGCGCGACAGCTTGGTGCGCCCCGACTCCTCGACAGGAAACGCAATCGCAGTGGGGCCGCTGGAGGGGGAGCGCGTAGCCTGGCCGCGGTTGCGCCGCCCGCGGTAGGTGAGCAGCTGAGCTATCGCATGAGGCGTTCGATCGGCAGCTCGGGCACCTACGACGAAGTCTCGTTCAAGGTTGTCTATTCAGGGACCAAGATGGTCATCCTGGAAGACCGCGCTTCGCCGCTCGCCGGCACCATGGATGCCGAATACGTGAAGATGGGACAGGAGTTCGACCAGGTGATGTACGACCAGTTGCTGGTCTTCGGCGATCCGCTGGTGGTCGACTCCGCGCTGGACAACAACGGGCGTCTGCTGGCGCTGTTCTCGCCGCGCGTGAACAACTTCACCTTCAACGGCCAGACAAACCGGATCCTGGGCTTCGTGACATTGTGCGATTTCTTCCCCCGCACTTCGATCACGCTTCCCGACGGCACATTTATCGAAGGGTGCCCTTCGAGCAACGAAGGTGAGGCGTTCTACGCCCTGATTCCTGATCCCGCCGCTGGCTGGACCATCACGGAATGGCGACGCCTCATTCGCGGGACGCTGATCCACGAAGCCAAGCACATCGACTCGTACGCGTGGCGCTACTTCTACGACGCGTCTGCGCTCGAGGAGACGTGGCTCGAGGAAGCCACGGCGCAACAGGCCAGCGAAATCTGGGCTCGCAACATGTACAGTCGCGGCGTGAAGCAGGACATCGCCTGGGCCGATGGCCCCCAGTGTGACTACGCGCCGGCCGGTGGTGCCTGTCCCGATCCGGCCGAAGGCATCCTTCACCACTTCGGCTGGTTGTACACCCACTACGCCTCACTCGAATCCAAGTCGATTCTCGACGGGAACGACACGGTGATCTACGGCAGCTCGTGGTCGTTCATGCGC
>DATMBT010000556.1:0-4654 GCA_035559475.1 Gemmatimonadaceae bacterium | reverse complement strand
TGAGCGCGCCGACTCGAGCAGCGCGACACCGCGCGGAGAATCAATCAGCTTGGGCGCGGCCAGCACGCCATTGATCGAAAGCAGTGAGCGAAGCAGTTCTTCGACTGCACGAATCCCTTCCACCACGAACACGCCCTCGCGTTCGCGCGCTTTTCGGCGCTTCAGGTCGCGGGCGAGGGTTAGCAACTTCACGGATGGGAGACGTGAGATGGGAGAGCTGAGATAAACTGCAACGGCCGACCTGGACTGATTACAAGCGGCTAACAAACTCGATAGCCACCTTCTCGAACTCGGCACCAGCCCTCTTTGTAACCTCGAGAACATCCTCATGCGAGACCATCTGGTCGCTTAGTCCAGCCGCCAGGTTCGTTATGCAGGACATGCCGGCGACGCGCATGCCGATCGCGCGCGCGACGATCACCTCGTGCACGGTGGACATCCCCACCGCATCGGCGCCGAGTTTTTCGAGCATGCGGACTTCGGCGGGCGTTTCATAGGAGGGACCGGTCAGGCCGCAGTACACACCTTCCGTCACCGGCACACCCGCAGCGTTCGCGCTTTCGGCCAGGAGCGCGCGCAGCCTGGGATCCCAGGGATCGGACATGTCCGGAAAACGCTCGTCGCCAGGCACTACGGGCCCGATGAGAGGATTCGTCCCCGTGAGGTTCATGTGATCGCGGATGATCATCAGGTCGCCCGCTTTCATCGTGCGCCGAAGGCCACCCGCTGCGTTCGACAACAACAGCGTGTGTGCCCCAAGGGCGCGGAGAACGCGGATCGGAAACGTTGCCTCTGCCGCGGAATATCCCTCGTACACGTGGAAACGACCGCAGAGCGCGAGGACCGGCCGGCCGGCCAGTGTGCCCGAAATGAGTTGCCCGAGATGTCCGGGTACCGTTGGCGTAGCGAAGCCTGGAATGTCGGAATACCTGACGAAGCGCTGTGCCTCAATCCGTCTCGCGAGCCCGCTGAGGCCCGACCCGAGGACCATCCCGGTGACCGGCGCATCCACCTTCAGGGTTTCATGAACACGTCGCGCGACCTGTTCCGCCGTGTTTTCGCGTTCGCGCGGGATCGTCATGCGATCGCTCCACCAAGGGCTTCGATCTCGGCGCGCGCCCGCGCGACCAGTGCCTGACGCTCGGCCCACGGAATGAAGGCGCTCTCGAAGCCATTGAGCGCCATGCGTGCCAGGTCGTCGATGCCGAGTCCGAGGTCGCGGGACGCGAGCAGATATTCGTCGGTCAGCGTGACACCGCTCATCAGCCGGTTGTCGGTGTTGAGCACGACGTTGAGGCCGCGGCGCAGGTATTCAGGCAGTGGATGGCTCTCGAGCGAAGCGGCCGCCCGCGTCTGCACGTTACTCGTCAGGCAGATCTCGATGGCGATGCGGCGGTCATTCACGAAATCCGTCAGCTCGGCGTCCTCGATGAGTCGGGTGCCATGACCGATGCGGCTGGCGCAGCACGAGTGCACGGCGTCGCGCACGGAGCCCGCCCCGTCGCCCTCACCCGCGTGGCACGTGCACGGAAGGTCGTGCATGCGCGCGAAGTTGAATGCCTCCCCATGGACGGACGCGGGATGACCATGTTCAGCCCCGGCGAGATCGAAGCCCACCACGCCGCGACCATGAAAGTCCACCGCGAGCCGCGCCATCTCGAGCGAAGAATCGGTTGGCTGCGTTCGCAGCGCGCAGACCAGCACGCGTGAAATGATCCCGTGCTCGCGCTCGGCTTTCGATAATCCGCGGATCGCGGCTTCCAGCGCATGGGCTGAACTCAGGCCGCCGCGCGTGTTCAGGTTCGGCGCGAAACGTACCTCGAGGTACCAGACCCCTTCTTTCGCCGCGTCCGCGGCCAGTTCGTACGCAATGCGCTCCAGCGCCTCGGCCGTCTGCATGACCGACAACGTGATCGCAAATCGTGCCAGGTATTCTTCGAGGTTGTGCGCGTCACGAACGATCATGTGCTCCCGAAGGGCTTCAGCATCGTCGCGCGGCATGGACACGCCGTACTCTCGCCCCAGTTCCAGCAGCGTCTCCGGACGGACCGATCCGTCCAGGTGGCAATGCAGTTCCGCTTTCGGGAGTCGCTCCAGCAGGGAGCGCGTGACGACCGTCATTCTGCAGTTGCCTCACGACGACGTCCGGAAACGGTACGGACGATGCTTCCGCCTGCCAGCACGGTCGACGGGTCGAGCGGGAGGCCACGGCTGTCGGTGAGCGCCCGTTCGCCAGCAAGGACCCGCTCCGCTTCGACGCTGTCCAGAGCACGCACCGCATCGATGGCCATCGCACCTACCGGAACGTCAACTCCACGCCCGTTCACGTACGCCCTGATGGAATCCGTCATGGGGTCCTGATAATGACGCGTGCGTCGCGGGGTGCGCGAACGGGTGAACTCTTCTTCACCCAGTCGGTGAGCGCATCGATGTCCACGATACCGAGTTCTTCCACGCGTTGGACGCCTTCGGTGGCCTGCAATCCGTCGCCATTCAAGTTCAGGAAGTCGCTGTATATGAACTTGTAGATCCGGCTGTCGGCGAGCGGCTGGCCGTCACTCGTTATGGCGCTGATGATCCGGCCGCCGGGTGCGCGCGTCGAATCGTAGGTGACGACAATGCCACTGAGATGGGCCCGCAGCTGGGGTTGCCCCAGCGCCTTCTCCAGCCACGCTCGCATGCCAGCGCCGCTCAGTGTGAGGCGGACCAGCATGTTGCCGAACGGCGCGATCTCGAAGAGTTCGCCGTAGGTGACCGTGCCGCTATCGAGCGACGAACGAACGCCGCCGCGATTCATGACACCGACGTCACCACCGGCGGCGGCGCGATAGGCATCAGCCATGAAGTTGCCTAACACGAGGCCCGACATCGGATCCATGACCTGTGCGATTGGCCGGTTCACGATCGCCTGCAGCGGGGCCGTCACTGCACGCACCAGCGAATCGACGCCGGGGTCCGGCGCGATCCGGTCGGGCAGGACGTCGCGCAAGGCAATCACCGGCGCAGCGCCCGACAACGACACGTCCATCACGCCGAGTGCGGACCCGTGTGACCGCGCCTGGACGATTGGAATCCCATTCACGACGGTGGAAACCGGCGAGTGCGTGTGACCGCTGACGATGGCATCCACGCGCTGTGTGATGCCGCGTGCGAGGTCGATAATCTCGCCGTCGCAGCTCGGCGCCGGCCCGGTGGGACAAAAGGCGCCGGCATGTGCCACCACAACGACCATCTGCGCACCACGATCACGGAGCGCTTTTGCATACCGATTCACGACGGGCACCGGTTCGACGAACCGCAGGTCGCTCACGTTGGACGGACGCGTGCTTGTCGGCGTGGACACGGTGGCGATGCCGATAATTCCTACTCGAACGCCGCCGGTAACAACGGTGGCGGTGTCGCGAATCCAGGCGACGTCATTGCCGGCGGCGTCGGTGACATTGGCGCCAAGGATGGGGTACGACGCCTCCCGCATGCGGGCCCGCAGCGTGTCCTGCCCCCAGTCGAACTCGTGGTTGCCTAACGCCGAAGCGGCACGCCCGAGGCGGTTGAAAAGGGTGACCACGGGCCGGCCGTACCCCATGTTGGACGCCGGCGTGCCCTGGAACTCATCGCCCCCGTCGAGCAGCAGGGTGGTACACGCGGGCGGCCGGCACTCGGCCCTGGCCCGGGCGATTTGAGCAGCCAGCGTGGCCGCCCCACCTCGCGCCACGCCTCTCGAGTCCCGGCGCGGCTCAAACGCCCCGTGAAAATCGTTTGTGGCGAGGATCCGTACCCATCGGCCCGTCGACAAGTAAGGACTCGCCGTCGAGGCTGTGGCGCTGACCGTCGGTGAGGTGGTCGCGCGGCCAGCACACGCGGTCAGGCTGATGAGGCTGATTGCGGCGACGATCGGGGAACGAAGCGGCATGAAGGGACTGAGTTCGGAATGCAAAGCGCGGAATGCAGACTGCACTGATTCTAAGGCAGCCGCGAGCGTGTGAAAGTGTTGATTGACTGTAGTTTGCAGCGGATCGAGCTTGTCCAGCGGATTATCTGCCATCCGCCTTCCGCCATCCGCCACCTGACTCCCGATACAATAACGTGACAGCCACCAAGCTTTTATTTGTAACGCTGCCATCGCATCGTCCCCGGCGATCAGAACCTTTCGGTGACGTCCTGTGAAGCCGTTGATCATCGGCATCGCAGGTGGAACCGGGTCGGGCAAGACCACCGTCGCGAAAAAGATCGCGCAAGCGCTCCCTCAAGCGTCGGTCGCCTTCCTCGACATGGACGGTTACTACCGCAACCTCGCCCATCTCCCGATGGACGAGAGGCGCCAGGTCAACTGGGACCATCCAGAAGCCTTCGATCTCGACCTGTTTGTGTCGCACCTGAAGCAGTTGGCGCGAGGTGAGCCGGTCGAAAAGCCTGTATACGACTTCACGACGCACGTGCGGAGTTCGCGGACGGAGCGTATCACGCCCGCGGACGTGATCGTGGTGGATGGGATCCTGCTGTTCGTGGACGAGCGTGTGCGGGCGTTGTGTGACGTGAAAGTGTTTGTCGATGCCGACCCTGACATCCGCCTGGTCAGGCGGATCCAGCGGGACATGTCCGAGCGCGACCGGCCACTGGAGGAGATTCTGCAGCAGTACCTGACGACGGTGCGACC
>DATMBT010000555.1:0-9105 GCA_035559475.1 Gemmatimonadaceae bacterium | reverse complement strand
GTCATCAGCCCCACACTCTTTGCCATGATGGTGCTCATGGCGCTCGTCACGACCGCGATGACGTCGCCGCTGCTCGTGGTCCTGCGGCAGCACCAGCCGTCGGCGGAGCCGGTGAGGAACTGATCAGTCCGGAGAGACGGGCGGTTTCTCCTCCACCTGCGGTTTCTCCTCACGAGTCGGACGCCAGCGATGCCACGTGTCCGCCATCGTGAGTGACAGGAATCCAATCACCAGGGTCAGGGTGCGGATGAGCAGGGCGATCATCGCAAGGATGATCAGCGCTGCGATGCCGTAGGTGACGTACTCAATGAACGGGTTGCCGCCTTCCATGTCCGTGAAAGTAACAGCGATTCACGCCGGTACGGCGAACACGGACGACACGGAGTACCACTGATAACCGCCGGTACCGCATTGGCGGAAACCGGGACGCCAAAGTGCCGAGCTTCGTTGAGCGACTGCGCCTGGGCGTCCCGGTTTCCGCCAATAGCAGCATCAGTGGTCTTCCGTGGAACCCGTGCCATCCGTGTTCGCCGTACCAGACCTGATCGTCCCATTGACATTCGATGTATACGCAAGAACTTTATACATCGACCTTCGATGGGACCGACCATGCCAAGAACGCCGATTGATCTCCTCCAGGGAACGCTCGACCTCCTCATCCTGAAAACACTGAGTTGGGGGCCGGCGCACGGTTACGCGATTGCCCGCTGGATCGAACAGCTCACGGGGAATGCGCTGCAGATCGGGGAAGGGTCGCTCTATCCATCCCTGCACCGGCTCGAGGAACGTGGCTGGGTCACCAGTGACTGGCAGCTCAGCGAGAACAACCGGCGCACCAAGGTCTACACCCTCACGACCGTCGGCCGGCAGCGACTCCGACTCGAACAGCGGGAATGGGGAAACTTCGTCAGCGCGGTGAGCAAGGTGCTCGACGCCGTTGCCCTTCCTGCCTGACGAGTTGCGCTGATGTCCGACTCCCGCGCCGGGTGGCGACGCTACCTGCGCTTCCTGCGTCCTGACCTCAAGGCGGACGTCAACGACGAACTGGGGTTCCACCTCGAGATGCGCGCCCGTGACCTCGAGCGGCAGGGCCAGGCGCCAGGCGACGCGCGTGAAGCCGCCGAACGGGATTTCGGGGACGTCGCGGCCATCCGCGATGCCTGCCTCACCATAGACGAGCGCCGGTTCCGGCGCGCCAGCAGGAAGGAACGCCTCATGACACTACTCCACGACGTTCGACTTTCGGTCCGGTCCCTTTTGCGCTCACCGGGATTCACGACCATTTCGGTGCTCTGCCTCTCGCTCGGCATCGCCGCCACTGCCTCGATTTTCACCGCGGTGCGCGGTGTGCTCGTGCGGCCCCTGCCCTACCCTGACGACGATCGTCTGGCATCGATCTACGTCGCCCGTCCTGAGCGGCAGGAGCGCGGCGTCAACGTTTCGTATCACGATTACTACGCCTGGCGCAACAACAACCGCACGTTCGAGGACGTCGCGCTCTGGACCTGGAGCACGATCACGATCTCGTCAGAGGACGAGGCCGAGCGGGTGGACGGAGGCCTGGTCACCGCCAACCTCTTCAAGGTCCTTGGCGTCACCCCGATTCTCGGCCGGAACTTCCTGCCTGACGAGGAAGCACCGGGCACGCGCGTCGTCATGCTTGGCTACAACCTCTGGCAGCGACGCTTTGGAGGCGACCGTGGCATCATCGGTCGCACCATTCGCGTGAATGCCGTGCCGCACACCGTGGTCGGCGTCATGCCGGCCAGCTTCGCTTTCCCCCAGGTTGGCCAGGCGTGGCGTCCCCTCCCGAACGATCTGCAGAACGATCCGGGAAACCGCTTCTACGCCGCCTCCATAGGGCGCCTCAAGCCCGGCATACCACTCGCCACTGCCTCCGCTGACCTCGAGTCGGTCATGCGGCGCCAGGAAGAGCGGCTCCCTGACGCGTACAAGGGCTGGTCGGCTGACGTCGTCTCGTTGCGCGACGCGCTCGTGGGCGACCTGCGACGACCCCTGCTGGTCTTCCTCGGGGCGGTCGGGATGGTGCTCCTCATCGTGTGCGCCAATGTCGCCAACCTGCTGCTCGCTCGCGGTGCGGCGCGCGAGCGAGAGCTGGGCGTGCGCGCAGCGCTCGGCGCGGGCCAGGGACGCATCTTCACGCATGTCCTGCTCGAGAGCAGCATCCTTGCCTTTGCCGGGGGAGTGCTTGGCGTCCTCCTGACCCCCTACGGTGTCCGGCTGTTCCGGCTGGCATTCCCTAACGACGTGCCGTTCTACATCTCGCTCGCGGTGGACGGGTGGATTCTCGCACTGGTTGCGGCGCTCGTGGTCACGGCCACGATCCTCATGGGAGCGATTCCTTCCCTTCGCGCCGCGTCGATCGACGTGGGCGCGGCGCTTCGTGAAGGTGGCCGGTCCGGAGCCGCTGGCGCGCGAGGCAGCAGGACCCGCAACACCCTCGTCGTCACCGAACTGGCGTTGTCCGTCGTCTTGCTGGTCGGCGCGGTGCTCCTCATTCGCACGTACAGCGCGCTTACGAACACGAACCTTGGCTTCGACCAGGAGAAGCTGCTGGCCGCGCGCGTGTCGCTGCCGCCGGGGGAGTACAGGAGCCGAGAGAAGCGCCAGGCCTATTGGACCGCGGCGTACGAACGGCTGGCCAGAATTCCTGGCGTGGAAGTCGTTGGATCGGCCGACGGCATTCCATTCAGTGGCTGGAACGTGATGGCGAGCATGTCGATACAGGGTCGTCCACCTGTGCGCCCGGGGGAGGACCTGGACGTACACTACCAGAACCTCAGCCCGGACTACCTGAAAGCCATCGGCACGCGCATCGTCGCCGGGCGTGGCCTGACCGCGGCGGATCGTGATACGGTCAACCTGGTTGGCGTGATCAACGAGACCATGGCGAAGACCGCTTTCGCCGGATCGGATCCTGTTGGCCAACGGATGAAGTGGGGAGCACCGGACTCCGAATGGCCCTGGATCACCATCGTCGGTGTGGTGAGCGACTTCAGGCACTGGACCCTGCCACAGCCGATGAAGCCTGCCATCTACCTCTCGCAACTGGCGTTTTCATCGCTGTCGCAAACGATCGTCCTCCGCACGTCGCTCGCCGAGCCACGCAGCCTCGAGGCGACCGTGCGGTCGGCGATGCGCGAGCTGGATCGCGACGCCCCCGCGCACAACTTCCAGACGTTCGAGCAGGTGGTCCTGTCCTCATTGTGGAGGCAACGCCTGCAAGGTCGCGTGCTCGGCCTCTTTGCGACGATGGCGCTCCTGCTCGCTGCCATGGGTATCTACGGCGTGATCTCACACGGTGTCACGCAACGCACCAGGGAACTCGGCGTGCGAATGGCGTTAGGCGCGTCTCGAGGCAAGGTCGCCGCACTCATCCTCGCGCAGGGCAGCCGTTTGGCCGTCACCGGCGTGGCGATCGGACTGGCGGCGGCGTTCCTGCTCCGGAAGGCGGTCGCACAGTTGCTCTACGGCGTGGCACCCTCCGATCCGGTGACGTTCACCGTGGTGCCGATCGTGCTGGTCGCGGTGGCACTCGGATCGAGCCTGATCCCGGCATTGCGTGCAACTCGCGTTGATCCAGCAGTGGCCATGCGCGCCGAGTAGATCGGCTCGACTCAGTTGAAGCGACCAGGCCTCGCCGCTCATCTGAAGAACGGAGACTCGTTCACCCAGTGGAAGCCGCGGTTCACGAGCAGGTATGATTCCATGCCGCGTCGGGTGAAGCGCATAACGACGGTGTCAGTGGCCACGCGGCCTCGCAACTCGAGATGTCCGGTGTCGGGGAACGCATAGGCAAACGACAGCGTCTTCGTCGTGTCGCGACCCGAGGAGCGGCGGTTGGGCGACGCCGTTCTTCTCGACCTGTTCGAATTCGCAGATCCCGTATAACGGACTTCGTGGCGCCAGCTCTCATGGAGATACCGACGCAGAGGACGGGAATTGGTTCCCGGGGTTCCTGTGGCTGTTCGAGCGGTTTGATTCCGCCCGAGCCTCGTCGTCGGTCGCCGGAGTGACTACTACCTGATTTCGTTAGGCGCTGAGCTTCACGTGCTTCAACGACGTACCCTCGCATCCGGGAACCGCGCGTCGGGGGCCTTCGCAGCAGCCGGTCGATCGTTACGCCCACGTCGGCTGGCAACGAGTCCCGGCGCGCCGGTGGCTCGGCTTCCTCGGCCAACTTCAGCCTCGATTCGAAGCGGTCAGCGACAGCCGCCCTGAATGCGGCGAATTGGGGATCGGACATCCACCCACCCGGCCCTGGAGTGACCCCGGATTCCAGGGCCTGGCGCAAGGTTACAGCAAGAAGAAGCCGTCGGGCGTCTGGCACCAGCGCAGCTTACGTCTACATTCGCCAGATCTTCACGGGAGCGCGCGATTCCCGTCCTCCAGGAACGGCTGCAGGACATCCTTGGCCAGGGGTACCGCGTCGAGCGCGAGCTGGGCGGCGGCGGAATGTCGCGCGTCTTTCTCGTCCACGACCTGTCGCTCGATCGGAAGGTCGTCGTCAAGGTACTTCCTCCGGAGCTCGCCGCTGGCCTGAGCACTGAGCGCTTCAAGCGCGAGATCCTGTTGGCGGCGCGCCTCCAGCATCCACACATAGTCCCCGTTCTCACCACCGGTGCCGAAGGCGGATTGCTGTACTATGCGATGCCGTTCATCGCGGGCGAGTCGCTCCGCTCCCGCCTGGCGAAACAGCATGAGCTGCCGGTCGGTGAGGTCGTGCGAATCCTCCGCGATGTCGTGGACGCCCTGGCACAAGCTCACGGCGACGGAGTCGTGCATCGTGACATCAAGCCGGACAACATCCTGATCGCCGGGCATCATGCGCTCGTGACCGATTTCGGGGTCTCGAAAGCCGTGTCCAACGCGACCGGTGATTCTGATCTCACCTCGGCGGGGATCGCGCTCGGCACGCCGGCGTACATGTCGCCGGAACAGGCCACGGCCGACCCCATCATCGACCACCGAGCCGACATCTATTCAGTGGGGGCCGTCGGATACGAATTGCTGACCGGACGGCCTCCGTTCTTCGGCCTGAATCCGCAGGAAACTCTCGCGGCGCATATCACCCGCACGCCCGAGCACGTGTCCACCCAACGGGCCACCGTACCTCCCGCATTGGCCGCGATCATCATGCGGTGCCTGGAAAAGCGCGCCGCGGACCGATGGCAGAGCGCCGACGAATTGCTCTCGCAGCTCGAGGCGCTGGCTACGCCGAGCGGCGGTATGCAGCCCATGGGTCGGCCCGCATCGGGGGCGCGCGGGCTCGACTGGCGCATCGCTGCCAGCGCTGCTGCACTGGTCGTTGCATTGGTGGTGTTCTGGTGGATCAGGCGGCCGATACCGCTCTACGTCGTTGGATCGACGTCGCAGGTCACGAATTCACCGGGGCTCGAGCTGGATGCCGCGATCTCCCCCGACGGCCAGCTCGTCGCCTACGCGGCGGGTCGCCCGGGTCGGACGCAGATCTACGTGCGACAGTCTGCCGGCGGCCCACCACGCGCGCTCACCGACTCGGCATCTGGTGGCGCTCGCACGCCGCGGTGGACCGCGGACGGACAGTCGCTCACCTTCCTCGTCGGGCAATCCCTGTACATGGTGACAGCGTTAGGCGGTCCGCCGCGATTGCTGATCGATGCGTCTGGGTACGAATTCGCAAGTCCTGCGCTCTCGCCCGATGGCACGACGATCGCCTACGCCGGTTCGGATGCCATTTATGTGCGACCGGTCGCGGGCGGCACGCCGCTACGCCTGGCTGCAGCACGCTATCCCAGTTACCTCGTCTGGTCGCCCGACGGGCAGCGGATCGCCTACGTGTCGGACAATGCCTGGTTCATCTACGGACTGGCGAACCTGGGCAACCTGGCGCCGAGTTCTATCTCCGTCGTTGATGCCGCTGGCGGCGAGCCTGTCCGTATCACCAACGGAACACACATGAACACGAGCCCGGCCTGGGCACCAGACGGGCGCGCGTTGCTTTTCGTCTCGAGTCTCGGGGGGGGCCGCGACATCTACGAGCAGCGGTTGACGCGCAGTGGTCGGCCATCGGGCGCTGCGTCACGCCTGACGACGGGCAGCAACGCGCACACCATTTCGGTGTCGGCAACCGGATCACGCCTCGCCTACAGCGTGCTGACGACTCGGTCGAACCTCTGGTACGCACCGATCTCGGCGAGCGGGCACACACCGGTTGGTCAGGCGCACGCCGTCACGGATGAGAACCAGGTCGTCGAAGGCATGGGCGTCTCGCGCGACGGTCAATGGCTCGTCTACGACTCGAATCGCAATGGCAGCCAGCACATTTTCCGCATCCGTACCAGCGGAGGCGAGCCCGAACAGCTCACTCGAGATCCGGGAGATGATTTCCTGCCGGCGTGGTCGCCGGACGGGAAGTGGATAGCCTACCACTCGTGGCGGTCGGGGAACCGCGACGTATACGTCATGGGCGCGGACGGACGCGAGAATCGCGTCGCGACCGGGTACCCCGGTCACGAGATGTATCCGATCTGGTCCGCGGACGGACGCGAGCTGTTGTTTATCTCCGATCGAGCGTCGCGGTGGGAGCTGCATGCGATCGCGCGAAACGGAGACGGGTGGAGCGCGCCGCGGCAGGTCACGCAGGATTTTGGCTACAATGGGCGCTGGTCACCCGACGGCACGAAGATCGCCTACGTGAGCCTCATCGACACGACGCTTCACGTATCGAATGCCGATGGCTCTGGCACGCGACTCCTGTTCGACGGCCACGCAATGGGGCTAACCACTCAGCAAGTGGCGTTCGGGAACCGAAGCGACGTGGTCTACTTCCACGCCATCGACCGCGAGTCGCGGCATGCCTTCTATGAAATGCCGCTGAAGGGAGGCGCGCCCCGCCTGGTCCTGCGATTCCCCGATCTCGCAACGCAACCGCGACGCTTCGAGTTCGACACCGACGGCCGTCGCCTGTTCTTCACCGTGGCCACCGACGAGAGCGACGTGTGGCTGATGCAGCTGAAGAAGGAGTAAAGGCCGCTCGCCTAACGCCCATCGATGCGAGACTTGGATCATCGGGACGGCGGGATTTGAACCCGCGCACCGTTCACCGATCGCGGCGAACCCGAGGAGCCTAGCTGATGCCCGACGAGCAGCACGCGATGCACGCCCTCGGAAGGGCATCACCGTCCGTGAACGTCCAGCTGCGCTACGCTCGATTCAGTTGGACTTGCCGCTCGTCCGGATCGCGCGACCGAGGATCGTGCCCCGGCTCATGGTGAGTTCGAGGAGCGCGCGACCCGTGCGTGGTTGCGTGACCACGAGCAGTTGGCCCGCGGGCACTCCACAGAACACGACAGCGCCACTGGCGTCGGTCTCGTCAGTCGTCTCGAAGGCCGGACGTTTCGTCGCGTCCTTCAGCGCCACGCGCAGGCGAGCGCCCCGCACGGGGTTTGCCGTGGCGCTGTCGATCAACGTGACGCGCACGATGCCGTGGTTCCGGACATTCGCTCCGTCGCCGCATAACGAGCTCACGACATCGCGTTGTGTCGGTGCGGTGAACGACACCACCCGGCGTCCACCATCGTCCAGCAGGACCGACTTCTGACCGACGCGAATGCCGAGTTCCTTCAGCGACGGGTGTTCAGCGACCACGAACTGGAGACCGGGCGGAACGCCGGCGAGGATGTAACGACCATCAGCCCCGGTGACGGCCCTGAGTTCCGTGCCCAGCACCCTCACCACCACACCGGCCATTGCGCGCTGACTCCCATCGCGCACTTCACCTTCGATTCGCCCCCTGATGCGGGTGTTGTCAACACTGTCTTCGAGAATCAGGCCACCTTCTTCCACGATACCGGGGGCACGCGTCGTTCCGCGCCAGCCGTGCATAACGACTTCCCGCGGCATGCGGAGCCGCCACGCGCTGACGAACCATGGTCCCGCCTCGACGCGCGCGAACTGCACCTCACCACCGATTTGTCGCACGTCGCCATCCAGCTTGGTCCACTTGAACTCGACCGCCTGCAGTGCCGAGGTCTTTTCGTCAAGCCAGATGGTGCCGCGCACTTCCGGCGGAGAATCGCGTCGTGCCCGGGCCGGCACCGGTTCGAAATCGAGGCCGATGTGACCGGGGCGGTACTCGGCTCCTTCCACCAGCGAGAAGCAGTGATCGCGCACGAAAGCCTCGGACAACAGCGCGCTGGCGTCGAGCCCGTGGAATTCGATGATGTTTCCCTTCCGGACGCGCCAGTATCCCAGGAGCGACAGCGAATCACCCGACAGGCTTCGGAACTGCGGCTGGTTCACGTCGTTGGCGTCGAACGCGTTCAGGCGTTCGGACATGACGCTCATCGAGGGCACGTCAATCTCCCGGATGAAGCGCACCAAACGTCTGGAAACGAGTCGGTCGCGTTCAGAGATCTCGGTAGCCATCAGCGCCGTGCGGGCATCATCCCAAAGCGTGGCGATCCGCGAACCGTTGCCATCGCTCGCACGGCAAGGTGTCGCGTACTTCACCTTTACCGTGCTCAGGATCGCCACCCGCAGGCCGTTAACCGGGATGGGGTCCATCTCGACGTCGATGGTGCGGACCTGACCGGCGCCCAGCTCGAGCTGCTCGGAGAGGAATGGAATGCGACCGATGCGACGAATCGACAGCCGGTACGATCCCGGTCCCCATGCCAGCACATGGTATGCACCCGAGACGTCGGCAAGCACGCTGCGAGCGTGCAGAGAGGAATCAGCGGCAGTGCCTTCGAGGATGACCACAGCACCTGCGGCACGCACTCCGGTGCCGCGATCGGTCACGATGCCGCGCACGGCCTGACCAGCCGCAGTGGAAGGAGCTGCTCCCACTGCGATTGTCGCTGCCCATGTGAGGGAACGCACCAGGCCGGCGATGTGCCGCTTCATGTTCGTTTGACGTTTGTAACCATCCGATGTAACCGCGATGGCATGGTTTGATCTGGCAAGGAACCCCCCGCCCGGCCTGGCCGGTGACCCTAACGATTCGCCGAAAGGCTCCAGGTACTATCCGGATCGAAAGCGTCGATGGCCGGCGCCACGCGCGGCGTCTCGGACCCGAGGTCCTTCTCGCGGATCACGCCG
>DATMBT010000554.1:0-2937 GCA_035559475.1 Gemmatimonadaceae bacterium | reverse complement strand
CGAAATGCTGGCCGACGTTCGCACCGGAATCTTCAGCGAGTTGAGTGAAGGCTCAGTGCGGGTCGATGCGTTCCGCCGCGAACTCCAGCGGAGCTACCTGACACAGGTCAACAACAAGGTGAACCCGGCGCCGTTCGTTCCTCCGGCGGGCTTGCCACCCGAATTCCTGGCGCAGCTGGGACCTGCCCGCGCGACGAGCGACGTGAAGGCGTTGTTCAAGGAAGAGCTGCGCTCGCTCGATGCGGATGTCGCGAGGGCGATCCCGAAGGCCGGTGATCGCGAGACCCGCGCGCATCTCGCCGATGTCCGCGACCAGATCAAGAAGATCCTGGACCCGAAGTAAGGGTGGGAGGGTGGGAAGGGTGAGAAGGGTCGGTAGTTTCCACCCTTTCCACCCTTCCCACCCTTCGCACCCTAGTTACACCCCGTATTCCTCGGCATCGCGCAACTGAACACCAGCTTCACGCCCGCCACCGTCTGGTCAGGCACGATCAGCCGGCGCGTGAGCGAGTTGGCTTCGAGATCACGTGACGTCACGGTGCGCGTCCGCGCGAACAGCACGTTCAGGTTGACGCCGTAACGCGTCAGCTGGCAGGTCACGCCCACCGGACGGCTTGCGTCGTCAGGCGACGGGCAGGCGCTGGGCTGAGGGTGTTCCGCCACCTTCGCCGCGCCATTGACACCGAGCCACGACGACCCGCTCGGCCCGTGCTCGAAATACGCCGCGTTCGCGCCGGCCACCGGCGACTGGGCGATGGTGCCTGGCGCGGGAGAGCGCATCGAAAACGGGTTGAGCACGGGCGCTGAGTCCGTGTACATCCCGACGAGCAGGACCTGAAGGACATCGCCGCTTCGCCGCCAAGCCACGAATGAACGATGCGTGGGTGGGCGTAGTGCCTGCGCGAGCGAAACCCAGGTGACGGAATGAACGAACGCGTCATACAGCTCCGCCCTGCCGTTGTTGGTCACTTCCAGCACTAACGGGTTGACGCCGGCGCGAAGCGCGAGCGCCGCCCAGCGGAATTCTTCGCTGCGCTCCACATCGTTCGCGGCCATCTGGTCTTGCGCGAGCATCTCGAAACTGGTCGCGAGCGGATTGTTGAAGGGGGCGGCCTGCGTCGCCTCACTGGGCGCGTCAACGCAGGCCGTCATCGCGACGGCCAGCGCAAGCGCTCCGGTGGCTCCCTTGATGATGCGTTTCGAAATCATGCTGCGGCTCTCCACAACGTGCCTGCGAAGGCAGACCGGCCCGGTCGCTCACCCCCATCAACCCTACGGTCCTCACCACCCCTGTCTACGCTGAAATGACACGACACAGCCCGCCACTCCCCTACCTGTGGGCTGGACACGGGCCCGGGGAGTGACGATCGGGTCATTCCCGGAAATGGTGAAGGGAGGTCCGAAGCGACTTCAATGCTCGCCCCATCTGCGTTTCGACCGTCTTCACCGAGATCTCGAGCGAACGGGCGATTTCCGCGTAGGTCAATCCACCATCGCGGCTTAGCAGGAAGATCTCCCGGCAACGGGGCGGAAGTTTGTTGATCGCCTGCTGAACAGCGACGGCAACTTCCTGCTCCGTTGTTTCCTCGTCCGCTGCATATGAGGTAGGTGGATCGTCGTCCACGCCCTGCTCTTCCTGCCATCGACGCTCCAGCTTCTGGCGCCGCAAGTAGTTCAGTGCCGTGTTGCGCGCCGCCCTGAACAGGTACGTCCTCAATGTCTCGATCTCGGCGAGCTGCTCCCGCTTGGTCCAGAGCTTCAGGAAAACGTCCTGTACAAGCTCTTCGGCCAGGTCAGCCGAACGCACAAAACGCTGGGTAAACGAGGCCATTCCCGCGTAATGCGCCTTGAAAACCGTCTCCAGGGCACGTTCGTCGCCAGCTCGAATCCTGCGAACCAGCTCGGCGTCGCCGGCCGGTACCGCTGCTGTTTCGTCCATTCGGGCAGGAGCAGGTTGCTGGATCGGGTCTGGCAACGAAGAGGATACCGGCGTCCGGAGGTGTCATGGTGACGGACGGACTGTCTTCCGGACACCCGGGCAGCCCCATCACCATTTAACCGTGACCGTCCTACCGATTGGCCACCACGCCTACCAACGTAGGGGGTCGCGGTGGAGTAGGGGGAGGTGCACCCGGCCGGTGTCTCTCGTCAAGTGAAGCGGAAACGCATAACTGAAGCCACGTTGCTGCAATGACTGACCACTTCGATTGGGATCGCCTTGCCCGTTATGTCTCCGGTGAAGCCGGGGCGACTGAGCGCGCGGATATTGAAAAATGGGCTGCTGCCACCGAGTCCAACCGCGCCATGCTCGAGAGCCTGCGACGCCGGTGGAACGCAGCCGGCGACGGTGCCGAGTGGAACGTTGACGCCGCGTGGTCGCGACTTGCGCCGCGACTGCGCGAAGTCACCGTCGAACCCGTGGTTGTAGACATCGCGTCGCGACGAGCACAGAAGACTTCCTGGTTCTCCGCAGGCCGTCTTATCCCGCTTGCTGCCGCAGCGGCATTGGTCCTCGCCGTAGCCTTTCGGTTTGCCACTGTTGATCGCGCTCCCGCCGGCGGCACGATGGCAATGAGCGCGACGGAAATGCGCACTGGCGTTGGCGAACAGCGCACGATCAACCTCGCTGACGGATCGGAGGTCATGCTCGGCGCCGCCAGCACGCTCCGTTTGGCGGATGGTTTCGGCGCGTCCGCTCGTGAAGTTTTCCTTGAGGGACAGGCGTTCCTCCGGGTCAAGCACGACGCGGCGCGTCCGTTTGTGGTCAACGCGCGCGGAACGCGCGCTACAGACCTGGGTACGGCCTTCGAAGTGCGCGCCTATCCGGAAGAAGGTGTTCGTGTCGTAGTGACCGAGGGAGTGGTCGAAGTGCGCCGGAGTTCTGCATCGCAGGATAGCGCCGTGTTGCAATCGGGTGATGTCGCCGAGGTCCCGGAA
>DATMBT010000553.1:0-11539 GCA_035559475.1 Gemmatimonadaceae bacterium | reverse complement strand
CGAGGGCGCGGGCGACCTCTCCCTCGGCGGGCGCGCCGGCCACCAGGTCAGGGTTCCGCGAGTCAACCTTCACCAGCAGCCTGGTGAGTTCCACGGCGTTGCCGGGGTCCAGTGTCATGTTCCCGGAACGGCTGCCGCGCCGGTGCGAATGGTCTCGGTGTGCCTGACGACGTGGAATCCTTCCCGCGCGACGCGCACGGGGAGTACCAGTGCATGTTTCGCCATCGCGCGCCGGACTTCTTCGTCGCGCCCGCTGGCCGCGATTGCCACCACGCAGCCCCCGCCGGATGCGCCTAACGCCTTGCCGCCGAGCGCGCCGGCGGCCGTCGCGTCGGCGATCATCGTGTCGATCAGCGGAGTCGGGATCGCCGGATGCAACGTTCGCTGGTGGACCCAGTGTTCTCCCACGAGGCGGCCCAGCGCGTCGAGATCAGCGCCTTCCAGCGCCGTCACCATCTGGCCCGCGAGGTCGCGGAGCCGGTCCAGTGCGCCGAGCACCCGTGGCTCCCGGGCGCGGTAGGCGTCCATCACCGCGGTGATGGTGTTGCTCGAGATTCGCGATTGCCCGGTGTAGGCGACGATGCATCGCGCGTTCAGCGCCTCCACCAACTCGTCAGGCAGCACGATGCGACGTGCCGTGACCTCGCCGGCGCCGAACCAGAGACCGAGTGCGCCTCCCATCGCCGCCGCGTAGTGGTCCTGGCGACCACCAGCGATGCCAAGGTCCTCGACCTCGAGGCGGCGGCTGTCTTCCGCGAGGCAGGAGGCCGTGATCTCTTCTCCGCGCCATGCGGCAAGGGCACCGAGCACCGCCACGCCAGCGGCGGACGAGCCGCCAAGCCCGGCGCCAAGCGGGAATTCCGCTTCGACCGTGACCTGAACGTGGGGCATCGAGGCCCGCCGTGTGGCAGCAGCCGCAAGCTTGTTATCCGGGCTGCCGGCGTCCACGTCAGGCTGTGTGGCGTTCTGGCCTGCAACGGCGCGCACCGTGGCGATCGCGTGGAGCTGGATCGCCACGTTGCACACACATCCGCCGCGTTCTTCGCTGTACGGAGGGACGTCGGTCCATCCGCCACCGAAATCCAGGCGCGTGGGCGCGCGGGCAATGAGTGTAGCCATGGCCATAGGATACGCCTGCGGCGGCGCTCCTGACACGCCGCGCGACAACTGCGCCAGCTACTTCTTTGCGGCGGGTTTTTTCAGCGGAGCCGGCTTCTTGGCTACCGGAGCGGCGGCGGCTTTCTTGACTGGTGCCGCGGCAGCGACCTTGGGCTTTGCGGGCGCCTTCGCCTTGGGCTCAGGCTTTTTCGCGGCGTCGTTTTTCGGCATCTTGCCGCGCTTGGAATTCGCTTCTTCAGCTTCGCGGATAAGCTTGTCCGCTTCCTCTTGCGTCATCTGACCGCGACGGACCATGTACTGGACCAGGTCGCGTGCGCTCTCGATGGCAAAGGCGGTCAGGCCCGCGGCAGCACCAATGACGTCACGGAGCGCCCCGGACATCTTGCTTCCGGCCTCGAGGCTGATTTCATGGGCACGCTGGGCCAGCTCCGCTACCGTGTCGCGAACGTCCTGACCGCGATGGCCAGGACTGCGTTTCGGTGGGAGCGGGGGACCCTGCGCCGGCTCACCGGTCGCTGGGACGTTGTCGTTCGGGCCTGCCGATTCGGTCATTGTTGCGCGCGGGAGTCGGCCAAGCGCTGGTTTACGCCGGTCGTGCCGGTCAGTCTCCGAAGCCCGTTCAGGCGGGGTGGACTGGTAGCGTGGCTTTCGTAGGTTTTATGCGGCGCTAAGTATATGCTGACTTGAGAGATACGCAAGGACGTTCGAGCGGACTCTCGGACGTATCCCGCGCAACTCCTGCATATCGATTATGCCTAACACTATAAAGACATAAACAGGCCATTAAAGTGCCAATAGAGCTCAAGAACGTTCGAATTCTGGACTTGTCACGAGTTCTGGCGGGCCCGCTTTGCTCCATGATGCTCGGCGATCTTGGTGCCGATGTCATCAAGGTGGAACGGCCCGGTCAGGGAGATGAATCCAGGGGTTGGGGGCCACCCTTCGATGAGGACGGCGAAAGCGCCTATTACCTCTCGTGTAACCGGAACAAGCTCTCCATCGCCCTCGACCTCGACAAATCTGCCGACCGCGACGTTCTGGCGGAGCTGATGGCGGAAGCGGACGTGGTTCTGGAGAACTTCCGCCCCGGCGCGCTCGCCAGCCGAGGAATCGACCCCAGGACCTGGCTCGAACAGATCCCGAAACTCATCTGGTGCACGGTCTCCGGATTCGGGCCGGGGAGCGATCGACCCGGCTATGACTTTGTGGTCCAGGCGGAAAGCGGCTGGATGTCGATCACCGGAGAGCCCGACGGCGATCCTATGAAGGCTGGAGTCGCCCTTGCCGATGTCATCGCTGGAAAAGACGCCGCGATTGCGATCCTCGGGGCACTCCTGAGCCGTGACCGGTCACCGACGCCGCTGCCCGTGGAAAGTCGACAGCTGCACGTCTCACTTCGAGGCTCGGCGATGGCTTCGCTCATCAACGTCGCGCAGAACACACTGGTGGGCGGACGCGATCCGCAGCGGTGGGGGAACGCGCACGCGAACCTCGTTCCATATCAACTGTTTAATGCGAGGGACGGCCAGCTCGTGATCGCGGTTGGTAATGACATGCAATGGAAGGCCGCCTGCGTCGCGCTCGGCCTCGAGTCTCTCGGATCCGACGCGTCACTCGACAGCAACGCCGGGCGACTCGCGCAACGGGACCGCGTTGTGAGTTCGATCACGAACCGCCTGACGACGGCCGATACGATCCACTGGTTAGGTGCGCTGGACAGGGCCGGCGTCCCGTGTGGCGTCGTCCGTTCGGTGCGGGAAGCTCTCGCCGGCTATCCGGCCAGCGCGATTACCGGTGTTGCGCCCTCTGTGCCGGGCACCGTGAGGCTGCGACCGCCGAAACTCGACGAGCACGGCGACGCGATTCGTCAAAAGGGCTGGTCAGCCTTCGGTTGATACTCGCGCGGCGGGGCGATCGCGGTTTGTGACATTAGTCCCGCCCGCGAAAGGGCGTTCTTGTTACGCCACGGGTCACCGCTCGTCTTACTGGCGTGACGACATATGCGATGCAGCAGCCCGGAGTAACGGGGCTATCGAGAGGTGGGAGCAAAGATTATGCTGAGGCCGTGAAATCGACGGTACCCGCCGAGCAGGTAGACCAGGTTGATGCGGATCAGGACATCATCGCGCGAGTCCTCGCGGGTGAGCGTGATGCCTTTTCCCTCCTCATCCATCGTTACTCCGACCCGCTTTTTCGTCATGCGCTCGGGATGACCGGGAGCCCCGACGTTGCGGAAGACATCCTGCAGATGTCCTTCATCAAGGCCTACAGTCATTTGGCCGAAGTGAGAGGACGGTTCGATGCCTGGGTGTTCCGCATCGTGGCAAACGGTTGCAAGGACTGGCTGAAAAACATTCGACGTACTCACCTGAGTTACGACGAAGATGATCAGCCAACCGGTTATGCAAATCCCGAGGAAGAGCTGGACCTGAGCGAGTTGAGATCGGATCTCGATCGAGCGTTGTTGACTCTCCCCGTCTCGTTACGGGAAGCCTTCATCATGAAGCATGTCGAGGGTCGCTCGTACGAAGAGATGGCGGATCTATTGAGTACAACGGTGGGGGCACTCAAAATGCGTGTACACCGCGCACGAGAGGCTCTGCAGGCACTACTAGAGGAGAAATACGCGTGAAGCTGGACGATAATTACGAGCCAAATCGGCGCGGTGAGGCGGCCCGAGAGGGCGGCAAGCAGTCGGGGGAAGGCAGTGCCCCGCTGGCTGACAGGGAAGTGCCATTGCCTCCGGTAGCAACGATGGATCAGGTCCACCGCTGGCTGGACGGTGAAGCGCCCGAACCCACGGGTCTTCTCGCTAACCAGGCCCGTGCGGTTGATCTGTGGCGCAAGCTTGATGAGGAGACCGAGCGCCGTCGTCGCGTGGTGACGCCGCCTTACGTCGCGGCTCGCATCATGGCGTCACTTCCAGACACGGCGTCGAGCATGGCAGTCGCGCCCTGGTGGAAAAAGGATGTTCACCTCTCGCCTGGCGCAGTGGTCGCGCTGGCGGTCAGCGCCTTCGTGCTCGGCCTCCTGGCGATGCGACTGGTGACGGGCTGACAAGCCCTGCCTAACAACTGAAGCGCCGCTCCGAACAGGGGCGGCGTTTTTTTTTGGGCAGGGTTTAGGGTCGCGGGTCGAGGGTCGAGGGAAGTGGACAGGTGCAGGCGCGCGGATTTGCTCGCTCCCCTGCAGGCTCCACACCGCTCTCGACTCTCGACCCTCGACCCTCGACCCTCGACCCTGTGTTGCAAGCACACCTCACCCTACCGCACAGCGACCAGTGTCGGGGTATCCCAACGGGATTGTGTCTCCTTAACGGCGACGGCAGGAACCCCGTCAGAACCGTCTGTGCGGACGGATGGGGCGCACGACTCGCCGCCGGCACGATCAGATGTCATTTTTCCCGTACGCGGAGCGCGACCGCTAGAAGGGAGCCCACTCTCGCAATGGTGATGACGATGATACGGAAAGCATTCCTCCGAGTAGCCGCGTTCGGGCTCATGGGCCTGGCTGCGTGCTCAAGTGAGACGGTCGCGCCCAATGACTTGCTGCTCCCGGACGCGGACGAGACGGACCTGGTGCCGGACTATGCCATCAGCAGCGCTGCCGTAGTCGATGGCGCCGGCATCGGCGGGGCCCGCCTGCCTGACGACCTGCGGCTCACCGCAGAGCAGAAGGCCGCGATCGCCGAGTTGCACGACGCGTTCATGCAGGCCAGCGCGGACGAAGTCGCGGAACTTCGCAGCATTGAGCAGCAGATCCGCCAGCTGCGTCGTTCAGGCGGCTCGCGCGACGAAATCCTGGCGCTGCTGGCCGATGCAAAGAAGATCCGCGAAAAGCTCGCCGATGATTTCGAGGCACTGCAGGAGGCGATCTGGGCGGTCTACACGCCTGAGCAACGTGCGTGGATCGAGGCACACAAGCCAAAGGTTTGCGACCGCAACGGGCCGCCTCGCCTGACCGACGAACAGATCGCAAAGATCCGTGCCCTGACACAGGCCTTCCAGGCTGAAGTCGCGGACGAAATGGCCGCGATCAAGGAAGCGCATCAGAAAGCACGCGCGGCCAAGGAAGCTGGCGCTACTCCTGATGAAATCCGCGCCATTCTCGCGACGGTTCAGGATGAGATGGAAGCCGTGCGGACAGCGGAGCAGCGACTGGAGAAGGCGATTCTCGATGTGCTCACGCCCGAGCAGCGCGCAAACTGGTGCCTGGTGCGGCACCTTGTGGCCCCGAAGCGTCCGTAACAAATACAGGGTCGAGGGTCGAGGGTCGAGGGTCCAGGAAAGTGTGAAGGCTTCAGGAACCAGGGAAGTGTTCCCCCTGCAACCTGAAGCCTTTCGCTTGTCCTCGACCCTCGACCCTCGACCCTCAGCTTATAGCACCACCTGCTGCACCAGCTTCACGCCTGACAGGCCGCGTAATTCCTTGCACGTCTCGTCGCTCGTCGGCCGGTCGATGCGGACCAGCGCGAGCGTATCGCCGCCCGATTCGCGGCGGGCCTGCTGGTACTCGTCGACATAATGTCCAGCGCGCGCCAGTGCCGTGCCCACGAGTCCCATGACCTGCGGCGCATCAGAACTGCGAATCACGAGCAACGTTCCGCGGGGCGTCACACTGACCGGATAGTCGTCCACGCGAACGATGCGTTCATGGGTGTCACCGAGCAGCGCACCGGTGACACGCGCTGAACCTCCATCACTCGCGACGCGCACCTCTACGACCTCCCCGTACGGGACCTGGCTCTCCTGCTGCATCTGGTTCACGCGGATTCCCCGCGACTGAGCCAGGCGGGTCGCGTTTACCACATTTACCGCGCCACCCGATACGTGCGTCAGGGCGCCGGCCACTGCCGCAGCCGTGATGACGCGCAGGCCATTCGGGTGCGATCCCGAATAGCGCATTTCCAGGCTCTTGAGCGGGCCCCCGGCAACGGCCGCGCCAAGGGTGCCGAGTCGGTGTGCGAGGTCGAGAATGGGACGAACGCGCTGGACATCGACGCCGCCCAGGCTTGGCGCATTCACCGCCCGCGAAAGGTCCCCATCCGCGAGCGCGGCGCGCACCGCCTCGGCGATCTCAATGGCCACGCTGTGTTGCGCCTCGGATGTGGAGGCACCCAGGTGCGGTGTCAGGACAACGTTAGGCAGCGACCGGAACGGGTGGTCCGCTGGAAGGGGCTCGACCTCGAAGACGTCGAGCGCCGCCCCGGCCACGTGCCCGGACTGCAGCGCGGCGAGCAACGCCGCCTCATCCACGACGCCTCCACGTGCGACGTTCAGGACCAGCACACCGCGCTTCATCCGCGCGAGTTGGGCCTCACCGATCAGGTTTCTCGTGGCATCCGTGAGCGGCACGTGCGCCGAGATGACATCCGCCGCCTCGATGACCTCTTCGATGGTCGCCGTCTCCACGTCGAGGGTGCGCGCGCGCTCCGCGTTCAGGAACGGGTCGTGCACCAGGACACGCATGCCGAATCCACGCGCGCGACGGGCCACCTCGCCGCCGATGCGTCCCGCGCCGATGAGCCCGAGCGTTTTTCCGTGCAGCTCGGTGCCGGTGAAGCTCTTCTTGTCCCACTCACCGGCCTTCATGGAGCGATCCGCGCCGGGAACCTTGCGCGCGAGCGCGAGCAGCAGCGCCATGGTGAGTTCGGCCGCCGAGATCGTGTTGCCCTCCGGAGCGGTGAGCACCGGGATGCCACGTTCGGTCGCCGCTTCAACGTCGATCGTATCCACGCCGACGCCGGCACGTCCAATCGCCTTCAACCGGTCAGCGCGAGCCAATGACTCACGGGTGATGCGCGTGGCACTGCGCACCAGCACGGCGTCGGCTTCGGCGATCGCGTTCGTCAGGTCGTCGCCCTTGAGTCCGGGCTTGTTCACCAGTTCGAAACGAGCGTCATCGCGCAGCGGCGCCAGCCCGTCGAGCGAAATGGCGTCGGCAACCAGCACGCGGAACCGGGCGGTCATGACGACAAGACCGAGTTGAGGGCGTCGAGGAGTACATCCAGCTCGTCGACGGTGTGCTCACCCATGTGCCCGATGCGGATCATCGAATCTTTCGCGTCACCGTAGCCCGGTGTGATGACGAAACCCTTTGCCTTCATGGCCGACACGATCTGCGGACCGGTGCGCCCCGCGGGCGCCGAAATGCAGGTCACGGCGGGTGAGCGATACCCCTCGGGGGCAAGCACGCGGATATCGCGACCGGATGCGCGCTGCTCATCCACCCACCCCCACGTGCGTTGCGCCATGGCCGCGTGCCGTGCCCAGCGCGCCTCCATGCCCTCCGACATCATGTGCTCGAGTTGCGCGTCGAGCGCGTAGAGCAGCGACACGCCGGGCGTGTTAGGCGACTGGTGCTTCGTCCACGACGAGTGAATCTCCACGAGGTCGAAGTACAGCCCACGCATCCTGCTGGCCTTCGCCCGTTCCATGATCCGTTCGTTGGGCGTGCAGAAGGCCAGTCCGGGTGGTAGCGCCAGCGCTTTCTGCGACCCGGTGAGCACGTAGTCCAGGTCCCACGCGCCACACTCGATAGGCGCCGCGGCCATGCTGGACACGGTGTCGATCACCATCACCACGTCGCCTGACGCGTGGGCGACTTCGGTCAGCTCCTTGATGGGATTCAGGACGCCGGTGGACGTTTCCGAGTGCACGACGGTCACGGTGTCGTAATCAGCTTTCTTGAGCGCGTCCGCCAGCATCTGCGGCGTATGCGCCTGCCCGAACTCGATCTCGAGCTTGTCGCAGGCTATGCCGGAATTCACGGCTGCCTTGTGGAAGCGCTTGCTGAAGGCGCCGTTGATGAGGCAGAGCAGGCGCGATTTCACCGCGTTTCGCACGCCGCCTTCCATCAGGCCGGTGGCTGACGATGTCACGGTGAAAACCGGCTGCGTGGTCCGGAAGACCTTCTGCAGGCGCTCGTCGATGCGAGTCATCATGGTCTCGATCTCGGATCCACGATGGCTGATCATCGGCCGCGTCATCGTGGCCAGGATCTCGGGCTTTACTTCTGTCGGCCCCGGGAGAAAGAACTTTCCAAACGAAGACATGAGATGGGAGATGGGAGACTTGAGATAAACTGCAACGGCGATGACGAGCTGACCTCTGTTGGTAATGACTCGAAACTGAAATACGCGTCGGGTTTGAGATCGGCAATCAGGGGAACGACATCTCTGGTGCCAGAAGGACGCTGCCCGTTTGCCCGTTTACCCGTCTACCCGTCCACCCTAGATGTGGATCGCCCGACCCAGGACGCCGAGCGCAGCTTCCCTGGTCGCCTCGGACAGCGTCGGGTGAGCGTGAACCGTCACCCCGATATCCTCTGAAGCGCCGCGGTACTCAAAGGCCAGCACGATCTCGCTGATCAGTTCCGACACGTTCGCACCGATCATGTGGCAACCGAGCAATTCATCGGTGTGAGCGTCAGCGACGAACTTCACGAACCCGGATGTCTCGCCGATCGTGCGCGCGCGCGCGTTCGCGGTGAATGGATACCGTCCTGTCTTGTATTCGCGACCGGATTCGCGCACTTCACGTTCACTGAGCCCGACCGTGGCAATCTCGGGCCAGGTGTACACCACCGACGGAATCGAGTGATAGTGCATTCGCGTCTTGTGGCCCGCGATCACCTCGGCCGCGACGACACCTTCTTCTTCCGCCTTGTGCGCCAGCAGCTTGCCGCCCGTGACATCGCCGATGGCGAAGACGTCCGGCAGGTTCGTATGCATGCGGTCATCGACCTTGATCTCACCGCGAGCGGTTAGCGCGAGACCAAGCGCGGCTGCATCGATTCCGGACAGTAGCGGTTTCCGGCCCACGGCGACCAGCACGTGACTCGCGTCGAGTGATCGTGACTGGCCGTCACGTTCGAGTGAAACGGTAATCTTCTCGTCGCTGATCTCGGCGCTGGTCACGCGCGTCCCGGTGTGAAACTCGAGGCCCTGCCGCCGGAATACGCGATCTGCCTCTTTCACGACATCGTCGTCGGTTCCTGGAAGGATCGTCGGCATCAGCTCCACGATCGAAACCTTCGCGCCCAGCCGGCGCCACACGGAACCAAGCTCCAGGCCGATTACGCCACCGCCGATCACGACGAGGTGCGACGGCACCTCCGAAAGCACCAACGCTCCCGTGTTCGAGAGCACCCGTTTTTCGTCAAACTTGAGGAACGGCAGTTCGACCGGGTACGAACCTGTGGCAATGATGACGTGCCGCGCCTTGACCTGCGCCGTCCCGCCATCGTTCAACGCGACGTCCACGATGTTTCCGGGCTGGAGCGTACCGCGGCCCTTCAGCCAGGTCACCTTGTGTTTGCGGAAGAGGAAGTCAACGCCGCGCGTGTTTTGCGCCACTACCTCGTCCTTGCGACGGAGCATCTGGCTCAGGTCCAGGTGCAGGCCGTCAAAGCCGATTCCGTGTTCGTGGGAATGAAGCCGCGCGAACTCGTAGTTCTCGGAGGATTGGAGCAACGCCTTCGACGGAATGCACCCCACGTTCACGCACGTGCCGCCGAGTGTCGGCCAGGACTCGACGCAAACGGTGGTGAGCCCGAGCTGGGCTGCACGGATTGCGGCCACGTAGCCACCGGGACCACCTCCGATCACGACGACATCGGAGGACTGCGGCTCAGGCGGCATCAGTGAGTGGCCAAGGGCTGGGGTGTCATCAATGAAGGGGGCAAAAAAATAGCGGGTGTGACCGCCGAAGGCGACCACACCCGCTCCCCCACCGCGTAGGAACCGCGGTGCCCCAACCTTACGCGGCTCGCGAGATAGGCTCCACTCGAGTCGCGGTGAATTTTCCGCTGCGCAACGTGTCGCGCCAACTGTAACGCCGGGTGTGATACTCGCCCGTGAGTCGACCGGGTTCGCACGCGCCCTCGAGCACGGTCACAACCATGGCTCCCTCGCCCGGATCGAAATAGGGACCGATGAGTGCCACGAATGTGTGCTCATTCGCCTCGAGCAGCCGCATACCGGCCGCGATACCCGTCGGCGTGGTGAAGAGAAACACCTGACCGGGCACGTAATGATCCACGGCTTCGCGCTCAAGGTTGAACGACTCCGCCGAACCATGGGTATCCGTCAGCCGTCCACGCCACGAACCCGTGAGCGCGGCGACCACGTCCTGCCTGATGGTCTCGTCGCGGTGTCCGGCAACTGGCGTGAGGTCAATCGTCGTGTTCATTGGTCTCTGCTCCGTCGGCGTTCACTACGGCATCGCCTCGGGAAAGTGTCAGCATGCTCGTGAGGCGCTCCCCGGCGCCTTCGAACCATTGGATACCGGATCGCCCGAAAGGGTTTACCGATCCCGCAAGATTGGATGACTCGCGCAGGGAGATGTTAAGGCGTTGCTGGGAGGTGTGAGACGGGCCGGTCCTTTCGGAACCGGCCCGTGACGCCTTCGTGACCCCGCCGCTTCCTGATGGATCAGTCGATGACCATGAGCGCCGGATCTTCCATCAGCTCTTTCACCCTAACGAGAAACAGGACGGCCTGCTGTCCGTCGATGATGCGATGGTCGTACGACAACGCGACGTACATCATCGGCCTGACTTCGACCTTCCCGTCGATCGCCACCGGCCGGTCCTGGGTCTTGTGAAGGCCAAGGATCCCGACCTGCGGATAGTTGATGATCGGCGTGGAGAGCAGCGAGCCGAACACGCCACCGTTGGTGATCGTGAACGTGCCGCCGGTCAGGTCATCCATCACCAGCTTGCCGTCGCGCGCTTTCTTCGCCACGTCGACAATATCGCGTGCCACCTGGATCATGCCCTTGCGGTCCGCGTCCTTGATGTTCGGCACGACGAGTCCCGCATCGGACGCGACGGCGATGCCGAGGTTCACGTAATGGTGATAGACAATGGAGTCGCCATCGATGCGCGCGTTCACCATCGGGAACTGCTTGAGCGCGAGGCATGCGGCGCGCACGAAAAACGGCATGAACGAAAGCCGCACGCCCTGTTCCTTCTCGATGCGATCCTTGACGCGCGCGCGCAGCGACTCGACGACGGACATGTCGATCTCGTTGAACGTCGTCAGGTGCGCGGTGGCATGCTGCGACTCGAGGAGGTGTTCGGCAATGCGCTTCCGGCGCGTGGACATCTTCTCGCGGGTTTCACGGGCGGATGTCGGATGTCGGATGTCGGATGTCGGAGGCGCGACCGGCCTTGGCGGACTTTCCGCCGCAGGTGGCCTGGCCGGCGTCGGAACTGGAGCAGCGGGAGCCGTCGGTGCCTGCGCGGCCAGCGGTGCCGACGGCGTGGGGATACTCGCTGGTCGCTGTTCGCTGACCGCTTGCTGCCCGCTGGTCGCTGCCCGCTGCCCGCTACCCACGAACTCCACCACATCAGGCTTGCTCACAACGCCACCGCGACCAGTGCCTGTCACGTCGGCCAGGTCCACTCCTTCGTCTCC
>DATMBT010000552.1:0-3931 GCA_035559475.1 Gemmatimonadaceae bacterium | reverse complement strand
CGGCTTCCTCAAGCTTCGGGCGGACTACCAGGCGAAGATGGGCGCGCAGTTCAACCTGCGCGAATTCCACGAGCGGGTGATGTCCAACGGCATCGCGCCGATCCGCGCGCACCGCATGCTGATGCTGCCCGGCGACACGGGAGCGGTCATCCGGTAGGAGGTGGTCGTGGCGCCAATCTGGGTGACTGGTGACTGGTGACTCGTGACTCGGCACTTCGTGAGCCGTCAGGAAGGTGGGCCCGGCCTCCCTCGATGCTTGTCGGCTGCTTTCTCCTTCATTCGCCGCAAAAACGTGAAACGACGCCTTCTCCTCACCGCCCTGACATTGGCTGGATGCGGCGGCAGCCAGCCTGCGCCCTCATCCGCGCCAGTCCCGGAGGCACCGCTCAACTCGTTCGCGTCGATTCGCATGATTGTCATGCCGACGCAGGGCGTCCGGAGCGGCGACGCCCTGGGTTGGGCAGCAAGGACTGGTGAACGCCGCGCCTTCCTGGCGGCGGTCGATTCGGCCCTCGAGGCATCGGTTCGCGCCCGCGGCCTGAGTTCGTGGGCGTTGCCGAGTGAACTCGCGAGAACGGCGCGTCGCAATCCGCTGTACGCGACGAACCCGGCTGATGTTCGCGTCGCGGATGCCGTGCGTTACCTGGAGCGCACCCGGGACGCGGAAATCCCGGAACCGGTCGCGTCGCAGTTGCGCACGCTGGTCGGGTTCCACGACGCCCGGCACGCGCTGGTGCCGGTTGAAGTGCGCTTCGAGCCCGGAAGCGCTTCAGGCTCGGGACACGCTGTCCTGCGCGTCGCCATATTGGATGTGCGCGGTTCGCGGCTCGTGTTTATCGCCGACATCGTCGGCCACGACGCGGCAGACTTCAGTTCGTCGTTGACCACGGACCTTGCGCGCCGGTTTACTGACCTGGTGGTACCGAGATAAGCATTGAGATAAGCTGGTTGCTGGTTGCTTGTTGCTGGATGCTGGTACTGGTTGCTTGGGCTTGTGCTTGACCCAGCCCCAGCAACCAGTACCAGTACCAGCAACCAGCAACCAGCAACCAGCTTCAGTCTTCATGTCTATTCCTTGTACGCTCATCCCCGGTGACGGCATCGGGCCCGACATCACCGACGCCACCCTCGCCATTCTCGAGGCGGCCGGCGCCAACTTCGACTGGGACCGACAGGTCGCCGGCGCCGCCGGCGTCGCCGCGAAAGGCACGCCGATGCCTGACGAGACGCTCGAGTCGATCCGCCGCACGAAACTCGCACTCAAGGGTCCGCTCGAAACGCCGATTGGTGAAGGATACCGGTCGGTGAACGTGGCGCTTCGGCAGACGTTCGACCTGTACGCGAACGTACGGCCTGGCCGCGACATCGTGCCCGGCGGCCGCTACGATGACGTCGATATCGTGCTGATTCGCGAGAACACGGAAGGCCTGTATTCGGGGCTCGAACACTACATCCGCATCGGGGACGATTCACAGGCCGCCGCGGAATCGATCGCGCTGGTCACGCGCGTGGGTTCGGAGCGCGTCGTGCGCTACGCGTTCGATTACGCGATGCGGCACGGCCGCAAGAAAGTGACGCTCGTCCACAAGGCGAACATCCTGAAGTATTCGCAGGGGCTCTTCCGGACGATGGGGCAGAAGGTCGCGAAGGAGTTCGAGGGCAAGATCGCGTATGAGGAGCGCATCGTGGACGCGGCAGCAATGCAACTCGTGCTCGACCCGAAGAAGTTCGACGTCATCGTCACCACGAACCTGTTCGGTGACATCCTTTCCGACCTCGTTTCCGGACTCGTAGGCGGGCTTGGCCTGGCTCCGGGCGCGAACATCGGTCGTGAGGCCGCCATCTTCGAAGCCGTGCACGGCACCGCGCCGGATATTGCGGGGCAGGGGATCGCGAATCCTGGCGCGCTGTTGCTCGCGGCCTGCCTGATGCTCGACCACGTGAGCGACCGTTTTCGCGCCGATCGGATTCGCCGGGCGTTGGAGCACACGATTCGTGACGGCAAGGTGCTCACGAAGGATCTTGGCGGTAACGCGACCACGAGCGAGTTCGCGGATGCCGTGATCTCGCACCTGGCTTAGGGTCAAGGGTCGAGGGTCGAGGGTCGAAGGAAACACGATGCCTTCTCCGCAGTGACACAAGTTCGCATACTCCACGTCTCGGACCTGCATTTCGGTCGCCCGGTGGACTCGGCGCTGATCGAAGCGATCGAGGAGCACATCGCGCACGACGCGTACGACGTCATCGCGGTGAGCGGCGACCTGTCACAACGGGCGCGCGCGGGCGAGTTCCAGCGGGCGAGCGTGTTCCTCCGCGACGCGAGCAAGGTGAGCAAGGTCATCACGGTCCCCGGGAACCATGACGTGGCGTGGTGGCGGTCGCCGCTGATGGTCCGCGGCGCGCAGACGATCTATGAGCCGTATCGCCGCTACGTGAACCAGGACCTCGAGCCGGTATTACGCGTCCCCGGCGCCACGTTCGTCGGCCTCAATACGGCGCAGGGCGTCAGCGGACGCACGTTGACCTGGAACATGCGCGACATCTCCATCATTGGAGACCTGCGCCGGAACCAGGTCGACCGCGCCGAGGCGGAATTCAAGGCGTCACCACCGGAAGACGCGCGCGTGATCGTGATGCACCACAATCCGGTGAAGGGCGAGCTGTCACAGCGTCACGGCCTCAAGCACACCCGACGGATCCTTGGCGCGTTTGCGACCATCGGGGTCGACGTGGTCTGCTGTGGCCATGACCACCAGGAGGCGATCCATTTCGTCGAGCACACCAAACGCGGCACGGTGATCTCGACCGCCGGAACCGTCTCGAATCGATCCCGCGGTGGACGCCCGTCGTCGGTGAACGTGTTGACCATTCGAAACACCGAGATCGAAGTGAGCACACTGGTGTGGTCCTCGGCCGACCGCGCGTTTTCGGACGGGCCGACGAAGGTTTTCAAACGGCAGTGATGAGTGATTAGTGAGTAGTGATCAGGACTGATTACTGCCCGCTAATCACCAACCAATAGTCACTAGTCACTAATTCCCCGCGTTAGTTTCTGAATTCATGCTCCGCTCTCTGACAACCCTCCTCGCTGTCGTGGCACTGGCCGGCGTGACCTGGCTTGGCGTGCGCGGCGCGGGTCCGGCGCCTCCGCTCGCCCCGCTGCTCGACCCCGTGAACGGCGCCTGGGCGTTGTCTCGCGCGAAGCCGTCCGACCGGCTCGAGGTGAACATCCCGAACCTGTCGGCGCCTGTTGACGTGTGGTACGACCGGCGGGGCGTGCCGCACATCTTCGCCACCACCGAAGCCGACGCCATGCGCGCGTTAGGCTGGGTGGTCGCACGCGACCGGCTCTTTCAGCTCGATGCGCAGACCCACGCCGCCGCGGGACGACTCACGGAGTGGGCCGGGTCGGTCGCGATGCCGGCCGACGAAGAGATGCGACGCCTGGGCCTCCCGGCCTCAGCGGAGAGGCAGGAGGCATCACTGCCGAAGGACAGTCGCGCCCGGACAGTCATCGACGCCTATGCCGAGGGCGTGAACGCGTGGATTGACGGGATGCGACCGGCGGACTGGCCGCTCGAGTATCGCCTGCTCGGGGTTCGACCGTCCCGGTGGTCTTCCATCAATACGTTGTACCTCTTTGCGCGCATGGGCTGGACGCTCGCCTTCAATGCCGCCGAACGGGCGCAGGTGGCCGTGTCGGCCTTGGTGGGAGATTCGGCCGCGGCCGCGCTCTTCCCGCCCCATTCGCCCATTGTCGAGCCCATCCAGCCTAACGGGAGCCATGCGCCGCGCTTCGACTTCGGGCCGATCCCGGCACCGGCCGCTCCCGACACGGCGGCGAGACACATCGCGGCGCTTTTCCCAGCACTGCCTGACGATGGTGAGCCGCGGCCGAGTTTTGCCAGCAACAACTGGGCGGTGTCGCCGG
>DATMBT010000551.1:0-2374 GCA_035559475.1 Gemmatimonadaceae bacterium | reverse complement strand
ATCGATACGCGCCTTCACCAGTCGCTTCACCAACGCGACCGGAAGCGCCTTGTCGAGCGGAAATCGCACCGTGCCCTTTGACGTTTCGTAGCCTGCGAGGTCCCTGGCGTATTTGCGCTTGATGGCGTCGCCGATGGGATACAGGCTGGTGTGGTTCGTGAAGCCGGCGTACCACACGAGCGCCTTGTCATCCAGTTTCACGGCAGGAATGCGATAGCTGAAGGCCTCAACCGCGCCGGGAGCGGCGGCGAGGATCGTCTCTCGCATCTTTTTCAGGGTGACGCGTGTGCGCGGCGGCTGGGCAGCGAGATATGCGCGAATCTGCACCGACGAAGCGTCTACTTTCGCCTTGGTCTTTTTCTTCGCGGCCATGTTTACGAATCCTTCACGATGCGGCCAGGACAGGGCTGGGCCGGGTTGATCGATCCGCCCAGACCGCCCACGGTACGATGATCCAGCCAAGAAGCCCGAACCACCCGAGTGCCGACGCGTCAGGCGGGGGCGGTGCGAACGGTCCCGCAGCCCACATGACCGTGCACACGAGGACCAGTGACCAGAATGGCCATCCAGGGCGGCGGTTGTTGCGCGCCATGGCATTCTTGTAAAGCGCAATGCCCGCGATCCACATGGCTCCTTCGACGACGAGCGTTCCAGGGATCGAATCCCAGAGCGTGAGGCCATATCTCGGTGAGTCGCCTGGCCAGAGCGGCATGTCGGGAGCGTGTGTGACGAAATCAAGCACCCAATGGCTGACCACCGCCGCGAGCAGCAGGGGCCATGCTGGCGATGGCACGCGGGCCGTTCGCGCAATCGACACCAGCAGGAGGCCCCACACAAATGACATGAGGAGGCTGTGCGACCACGGGTAGTACTCGAAGGCAAAGGGCGTGAACTCGGTCGCCCCGGGCGAGATCCGCACTCTCTCGACACCCGTGAGGACGAAAATGGGCCAGACGAGGTCGAGTGCGGTGACACCAGCCACGAACCAGCCCAGGTTGACGCGAGGCTCGACCCGCTTGGCGACGAGCGCAACCGCGAGATGACCGACGAACATGGGGTGTCCGGTTGGAAGATGACAGCTCGATTCTGTCTACCCCAAACTACCTCAGTTGCTTTTCAGCCACCGCGCCAGGGCGTCGGCCGTGTCGGGTTCGTGAAAATATCGGCAATGGTGCACCGTGCCGTTCGTGCCGTAATCGAGTTTCTCCCGGACGTATGTGCCGACCCCGGGGTCGATCTGCGTCATGGCCTCGACATGCACGACCAAATCGTTAGGCTTGCCGGCCAGGGCGTCCGCGCCCTTGTCGGCGAGCTTGAGAATGAGTCCGGGCGGGATCTCCATGGTGCGCCCCGCTGCGGCAGCCTTGTCAGGGTCGAAGTCCGACGTGATCGCGCCGTACCAGACCTCGTCGGGCGTGGGCTGGCCTGCCTGCTGGGTGTTCAGGTTTTTCACGAACGTTCCGGCAGGATTCATGGCCGCGAGTCCCGGAATCGCGTTGTCGTTCACGATCACGTTGGCGAGCGCCTTCACCAGGCCGCCCACGCCGCGAATGGCCTCGGAGAGGATGTTCGCGCCCGCGGTGAAGCCGGGAATGATGGACAGTGCCCGCACCCCGGCGGCGGCCACGTTGATGTACGTGTCGGCGAAGCGATTCCAGTTGGCGGGACGCGCGAGCTCCGTGCCGCCGTTGGTGCAGGCGACAAACACTGCGCGGCGGAGCGTTCCCTCGAACTCCGAGCCGGGCATCAGGTCCTCCACGAGCGTGCGCAGGACCAGGCCCCCGCGCGAAAACGCGACCGCGTCGATGACCGGAGGCTCGGGCCAGGGCTGTGCCGCGAACCACTTGAGGATGTCCTTCGCGTTATCCAGCGGGGAGACGCTCAACGTGCGGTGGTCCCACCCGATCACGACGTCGTAGTCGCGGAATGCGGCCTTGAGGAACGCCTTGCCTTCCGTCGTCCCGCCTAACGACCCGAAGCTGCCGAGGGTGGAGCTGAAGGTGCCATGGACCATCAGCAGGATCCTGGTCGCGCGGTCCGACCGGATCGGGACCGACTGGTCGCCGTCACGCGTCCAGGCGCTGGGATCAGTGTCCGTGATGTGCACGAGCCCTTCCTCGACATCCCGCTCGAGCCACTTCGCCACGCCCTTGATCAGCGGCTTGGCCACCACCGTGAAGATGAACGCAACCGCCTTGCCGATCATCTTGCGGATAAAACCGAGCTTGCGCTTTCCTCCGGGCCGTGACGGCGGCGGAGCCACCGGCTTGATGTCGAGACGGAAGTGGGCGACTCGCGTCGTCCTGGTCACGCCGCGACGTTTGCCTTTCCCCTTCGACTTCCGCTTGCGGCCCGCGGCGCCATTCCCCGCGAC
>DATMBT010000550.1:0-9196 GCA_035559475.1 Gemmatimonadaceae bacterium | reverse complement strand
CTGCACCGCGGCGTCGAGGTCGCGCAGGTGGAACTCCGACACACCGACGCGCATTCCCTTCACCGCGCGTCGCAACGGCTTGGTGAAGCGGTCCTCATGACGCGGACCAGCCATCACCTCGAGCATCAACGCACACTCGGCAGCCGTCTGTGCGATCGGCCCCACGTGATCGAGTGAGGGACTGAGCGGCACGACCCCTTCGAGAGACACGAGTCCGCGCGTTGGCTTGAGGCCAGTGACACCGCAGCAGGACGCCGGGATACGGATCGACCCGCGTGTGTCACTCCCCACGGACAGCAGCCCGAGTCCGGTGGCCACGGCAACCGCTGACCCGCCGCTCGATCCGCCGGCGACGCGTTCGGGGTCATGCGGGTTCCGCACCGGGCCGAAGTGCTCGTTGGCCGACGTGACGCCTAACGCCACCTCGTGCAGGTTGGTCTTGCCGATGATGATCGCGCCGGCGCGGCGCAGGCGGCGCACCACCGGCGCGTCTTCCGTGGCCGCGATGCCGTCGCCGAAGATCTTCGACCCCGCGGTGGTTCGCGCCTCGGTCGTGAAGACGATGTCCTTCACCGACACCGGCACGCCGAGCAGCGGCGGCAGCGTGCGACGGCGCTGCATAACGAGTTTTTCGGCGCCGCGCGCGGCCTCGCGCGCCTGGTCGCCGAACACCGTGATGAAGGCGTTGAGCTTCGGGTTCACCCGCTCGATGCGGGCGAGTGTTTCCTCGATCACCTCGACCGGCGAGACCCGGCGATGGCGGATCTGGTCGGCAAGGGAGATGGCATCCGTATGGCTCGGCAAGGCGCCCTTCCAGGGACTGGTGTAGTCAAAGCGTTACGGCACAACAGTATAGCGATAGGGATTCGGTGCCCTTGCATCTTCGGTTTTTCTTCGGTATCTCTGGGCCGAGGACCTTCGCCATGCAGTTGCCCCTGATTGCCCAACCGACACCGTTGCCGCCGCCGTCCCTCGAACTGATCGGGACGCAGGGGGACATCCGGTACTACGACCAGCCGGCGAAGGGCGTTCTCAACTCACCGGAAAGTACCGGGATGCCGTTCTGGTCGATCAACCCGTACGTGGGCTGCGCCTTCGGGTGCGCCTACTGCTACGCTCGTTATGCACACCGCTACGTGGCGGAACGGAAGACCGCGGCGGGATCGGACGAGGGGCACGAGCTCACGGAGCTGCCGTCGTGGCTGGCGTTCGAGCGGCGCATCTTCGTTAAACGAAATGCGGCTGAGGTTCTGCGGGAGACGCTTCGAGCCGGCAAAAACCAGAAGCCAAAGGCCAGAAGCCAGAGAACTGCGCCCCCGATTCCCGATTCCCGATTCCCGATTCCCCACGATTCACGATTCACGATTCACGATTCACCTGTCAGTGCCGAGTCACGATTCACGAGTCACGAGTCACGCCTGGCAAAGCTCTGGAAGGGCGAAACAGTTGTAATTGGCACCGCCACCGATCCCTACCAGCCCGCCGAGCGCACGTACCGCGTCACGCGCAGCGTACTCGAGGTGCTGGCTGAGGAAAAGGGGATGTCGGTCTGCATCATCACCAAGAGCGCGCTCATTACGCGCGACGTGGACCTGCTGGCGGAGATCGCGAACCGGTCGAAGCTGACGATCCATCTGTCGCTCATCACGCTCGACCGGGAGTTGGCCCGGCGGATCGAACCGCGGGCGCCGACGCCCGAGGCGCGGGTGAGGGCGCTGGAACGGCTGGCCGCGGCGAACATCGACGTGGGAATCAACGTCATGCCGGTGCTGCCGGGGATCACCGACCGGCCGGCGATGCTCGACGCGGTCGTACGGCGCGTGAAGTCGGCCGGCGCGTCGCACGTCAACGCCTGCGCCCTGCGCCTGCAGTCCACGGCGCGCAAGCGCTACCTGCCGTTCATCGAGCTGGAGTTTCCCAGGCTGGCCTCGTCGTATCGCATCGCGTACACGGGCCGCGACCAGGTGAGCGATACCTATCGTGAAGGCCTGAGCCGGTTCATGCGCGAGCGATGTCGCAAGCACGGCATCGCGTACGGATACCGAAATGCTCGCGTCAATTTGACCGTCACCGCTGAGCCGGAAATGCCGGCAACGGATCAAATGGCGCTGGTCCTCTGAGCTCTGAGCTCAGAAGTCAGTTCCTCGTTACGGCGAAATAGATGACGTACAACCACGAGAAGACCCCATGGACGATCGCCCACAGGATCGACTGATGCGTGCTCCACGAAATCGCGATCGCGAGGGCGCTGCCCATCGAGATACCAGAGCGCACGACTTCACGGGTGCGTTCGACCTTGTGCATGGTGAATCCTCCCGCGGCTTGGCGGTCAAATGGCCCCTCGGAAACGGGGCCGGTGTGCGGCGTGTCAGGTCCGGTCATTGGGCGTTTGGGAATCAGATCAGGACATAACTACGCAAAAGGAACCGCGGTTGCTTCACCCAACCGCCTGCCCGCCTGCCCGCCTGCCCGCTTACCCGCCATGTCCATTTCCGCGCTCCGCCAGCAACTGGCGGCAATCCTGCCACCCCCTCGCGCCAGCGAGGGGGTCGCGATCCCGACCGGGATCGAGGCGCTGGATCGCGCGCTGTCGGACGGCGGGGTGCCAAGCGGGCGGCTGACGGAAATCCAGGGCGCGCGCGGCAGTGGACGGACGACTCTCGTCAGGCACCTGGTGCAGACCACCGTCGAGGCCCGGCGATGGGTCGCCGTCATCGACGGGTCGCGCACGCTGGCCCCCCGCGAGTGGGCTGAAGCCGGCGACAGCGGTCGTCTCTGGATGATCCGGCCGCACGGCGCCGATCGCAGTGCCTGGTGCGCCGACATCCTGTTGCGAAGCGGCGCGTTCAGCCTGGTGGTGCTCGACAGTCCACCCCCGCTCTCCCGCCAGGTCGTGGTCCGCCTGACGAGGCTCGCGAAGGAACACGACGTCGCGCTGGTAATCGTGGGCGACAGCCCAGTCATCGGGAGTGCGGTGCGATTGCGAGTGACTCGCCAGCGGCCAGAAGCCAGAAGCCAGAGAACAAAGACCCTCGAGTCACGGGTCACGAGTCACGAGTCACGACTCGATTCCCGATTCCCGATTCCCGATTCCCGCATCAGTGCCGAGTCACGAGTCACGAGTCACGAGTCACGCATCACTATCCGAATCGATAAAGGCGGTTCGCAAGTTGTGGAGGTTTCCTGTGCAATCGAAATGGCGCGTCGCCTGCGTGCGCATTCCGAGGTTCCCGATCGGCGCGGTGTGGCAACACGTAATCGCCGAGGGGAAAAAATCGATTCCCCGCACCGGCGCGAGTCCGGTCGCCGACCAGCAACTCCCGCTGCTTCCGGCACCGGACACGAGAAGGAACGGGAACGGGACGGCGGCACCCTCCCTCGCAAGCGAAGGTTCGGGGAAGCGTACGTCAGGCGCGATCAATTCATCCTCGAAAACCAGAGACCAGAAGCCAGAGGCCAGAGAAAACGCAGCCGAGTCACGAGTCACGAGTCACGAGTCACGACCTGATTCCCGATTCCCGATTCCCGATTCCCGCCATTGGGATGACCTCCCGATCGCGCTGAGCGACGGCCTCCGCGTGCGCGCGGTGACCACGGCGGGCGCTCGGACGCGCATCCGGGCCGGCATGACCGTGACCGAAGCAACGTCGCGATGCGCCGACCTCCAGGTATTCCCCTGGGACCAGGTCGTGGTCGATGACGAGGTGCGACGGGCGACCGCGGCCTTCCTCGGCGCCAGTCCACAGGTCACGCCGGTGGCCGGTGCGCCAGGGATGTGGTGGATCGGCGCGACGGGGCTCGAGACGTTAGGCGGTGAAACGGCGCTCGCGAAGGCCTTGCTGTCGCTGGCCCGCCGCTGGCATCCCGCTTCTCGCGTCGCAATTGCGGATTCCTGTGTGGCGGCGCGCGCCGGGACCTGGGAAACGTCGAGGCCAGAGTCCAGAGGTCAGAGGCCAGAACGTGCACCCACGATTCACGATTCACGATTCACGATTCACCCGCCGAGTCACGAGTCACGAGTCACGAGTCACGCCATCACCATCGTCCCCCCGGGCTCCGACGCCGACTACCTCGCCACCGCGCCCGTCGGGCTCATCCCCATGGACGAAGCCATGGCCGAGGCCCTGACGGCGTTAGGCATCCGGCAGGCGGGCGGGCTGGCGGCGCTGCCGCCGGACGACGTCGAGCAGCGCTGGGGGCACACCGGGTTGATGGCGTGGCGCCTGGCGCGCGGTGAGGATCGCCGGCGCCCGGGGCTCGCCACCACGGAATACCCTCGCACCGTCTCGGCGGACCTCGTGCCCAGTGTCGAGCTCATGGAGCCGGTGCTTTTCCTCGTGCGGGCCGCGCTCGACCGGCTGCTGGCGGGACTGGTCGCCGATGGGCGCGCCGCCGCCACGCTGGCCATCACGCTCACGCTCGACGACGCGCGCGGGGCAGGCATCGCGGCGCAATCGCACACCATGACGCGCGAGGTGCGCCTGGCCCATCCCATGGCGCGCGTCGTGCCGTTGTTCGAGCGATGCCGCGCGCTGCTCGACCGCTGGACGCTCCCGGCCCCGGTGTGTGGCGTGATGGTGGCGGTCGTCGCGACCGCGCCGCTGGCCGGTGAACAGGGTGACCTGCTCGATCCCTCCTGGCACGATCCCGCCGCGGCCGATGCCGCGTTCGCCCGCCTGCGCGCCGAGCTGGGGGCGGACGCGATTGTCGTTCCGGTCGTGGCTGATGAACATCGACCGGAGAAGGCCGGCATGTGGCTGTCGTTAGGTGAGATGGGGAGTCCAAAGACCAAGGACCAAAGACCAAGGAAAGCACCCTCGATTCCCGATTCCCGATTCCCGATTCCCGCATCCTCGCGCCAACTGGAAACGCCCGAACCCGTCGACGTCGAATGCGCCAACGGCCAGCCCCGGGTCCTCTGGTGGCGCGGCCGGCGGATGCGACTCGAGCACCCCTCGGGACCGGAGCGCCTGGCCGGTGACTGGTGGAAGGACGCGTACACCCGCGACTACTGGCGCTGCCAGGACCCGGACGGCGAAGGCACGCTGGTGCTGTACCACGATTATTCGTCAGGCAGTGCCTGGTTCGTACAGGGGTGGTATGACTGAGCGGAGAGCCGGGTACGTTGAGCTCCACTGCCACTCCGTGTTTTCACTGCTCGATGGCGCATCGGAGCCCGAGGCGCTCGTCGCGCGGGCCGTGGCGTTAGGCATGCCGGCGCTCGCCCTGACGGACCACGACGACCTGGGCGGCGCGGTGCGCTTCGCCTTCGCGGCGCGTGAACTGGGCCTGGCCGGTATCCTGGGCGCCGAACTGACCGTGCTGGCCGGCGGCGAGCGCACGCACCTCGTCGCGCTGGCCGAGTCGCGCGAGGGATACGGCAACCTGAGCGCCCTCATCACGCGGGCGCGCATGGACACGACGCGCGGCGATCCCGCCGTCACCCTCGACACCCTCGCCCGCCACACGCACGGCCTCTTCGCGCTCACCGGCTGCCCCGGGGGCTGGGTCCCACGCCGGCTTGCTGCTGGAGATGCCGCCGGTGCGAACGAAGCGCTCGCCACACTGGTGGACCTCTTCGACGGGCGAGTGGCCGTGGAGTGCTGGGACCACCGCTTGCCGGAGGAACGCGCACTCGTCAGGCAGCTCATCCCCCTGGCGCGCTCGTTCGGCATCCCGTGGGTCGTGACCAACGACGTGCATTACGCGATGCCCGCCGGCCGGCTCACCCACGACACGCTCACGGCCATCCGCCACCAGCTCCCACTCGACGAGATGGGCACCCGCCTCCGTCCGAACGGCGAGTGGTACCTGCGCGGCGCGGCGCAGATGCAGCGGCGGTGGCAACTGGACGACACCGGGATCCGCAATACGTCAGGCATCGCCGAGCGATGCACGTTCCGGCTCGCGGACCTGAAACCGGCATTGCCTGACTTTCCGCTGCCCCCCGGCGTGAGCGCGGATGACTATCTCATGCGATTGGTCGAGCAGGGAGTGCGAGAGCGCATCCTTCGTTCTGAGACAAGTCCAAAGACCAGAGACCAGAGACCAAAGCCGAGTCACGAGTCACGAGTCACGAGTCACGGCTCGATTCCCGATTCCCGATTCCCGATTCCCGATCTGCCCACGCGCTATCGCGACCAGATCAACCATGAATTGGCATTGATCGGAAAGCTCGGCCTCGCCGGCTACTTCCTCATCGTCTGGGACATCGTGCGCTTTGCGCGACGCATCGGGGTGCTCTGCCAGGGCCGCGGATCAGCGGCCAATTCCGTCGTCTGCTACTGCCTCGGCATCACCGCGATCGATCCCGTGAAGATGGGACTGCTCTTCGAGCGGTTCCTGAGCGAGGAGCGCCGTGAGGCACCGGACATCGACATCGACTTCGCCCATCGCGACCGCGAGGAAGTGCTGCAGTACGTCTACCAGCGGTACGGCCGCGAACACGCCGCGATGGTGTGCGAGCACATCACCTTCCGCGGGCGCTCGGCCGTGCGCGACGCGGCGCGCGTGCTCGGCTTTTCAGTGGAGCAGGCCAACGTTCTCAGCACGCTCTCCGACAAGTTCTCGGCCGAAGCCACGGCGGATGTATTGCGCACGGGCGCAAACCTGGAGGAGATGACGGGTCGTCGTTATGACCTCGATCCGCAGTCCGATCGCCCGGCCAAGCCTGACGATCCTCGCAAGAAACCTTACGAGTGGACCGCGGAGAAGTTGTTAACTGAAAGTCCAAAGACCAAAGACCAGAGACCAAAGCCGAGTCACGAGTCACGAGTCACGAGTCACGGCTCGATTCCCGATTCCCGATTCCCGATTCCCGACGACACCGGCCTTGACCCCAACGACCCTCGGGTGAAAATCCTCCCCGACATCGTCCGGGGGCTGCACCAGATCCCGCGGCATCGCTCCATCCACGTCGGCGGCTTTGTGCTCACGCGCGAACCGCTGCGCACCGTGGTGCCTATCGAGCCGGCCTCCATGCCCGGCCGCACCGTCATCCAGTGGGAACGGGACGACCTCGACTCCGCCGGCCTGGTCAAGATCGACTTGTTAGGCCTCGGCATGTTGACCGTGCTGCAGGACTGCCTGAAGTACATCCTGGCCGCACGCGGCGTGTCGCTCGACCTCGCGGCGCTCGACATGACCGACCAGGCGGTCTACGATGACCTGTGCCGTGCCGACACCATCGGCGTCTTCCAGGTGGAGAGTCGCGCGCAGATGAACACCCTGCCCCGCCTCCAGCCGCGCTGCTTCTATGACCTCGTGGTGGAGGTCGCGCTCATCCGGCCGGGTCCCATCCAGGGCGACATGGTCAACCCGTACCTGCGCCGCCGGCTCGGCGAGGAAGCGGTCACCTTTGCCCACCCGTCACTGGAACCGGTCCTCAAGCGCACGTTAGGCGTGCCGCTCTTCCAGGAGCAGGGCATGCAGGTGGCCGTCACCGCGGCCGGGTTCACGCCCGGCCAGGCCGACGTGTTGCGGAAGGCCATGGGTCACAAGCGCTCGCGCGAGAAGATGGCCGCGATCTGCGAGCAGCTCATCGAGGGCATGAAGAAGAACGGCATCGAAGAGGAGACGGCAAAGCGGATCTACAACCAGATCAACGCCTTCGCCGACTATGGCTTTCCCGAGTCACACGCCGCGAGCTTCGCGCTGATCGTGTACGCGTCGGCATACCTGCGGCACTACTACGCGCCGGAGTTCCTGGCCGCGATGCTCAACGCCCAGCCGATGGGTTTCTACTCCGTAGGGACGCTGATCGAGGACGCGCGCCGGCACGGCGTGAAGGTGCGGCCGATCGATCTGACCGCCTCGGCCTGGGACCATTCCCTTGAATTGTCGGACGGACGAATGGTTGTGCCTTCGGGTGGCGTCGTGCGCACGCGGGCAGCGGGCAGCGGGCAGCGGGCAGTGCCGAGTCACGAGTCACCAGCCACCAGTCGCGATGTGCCCGTCGTTCGCCTCGGCCTCCGCCTCGTTCGCGGACTCGGCCACGTGGCGCGCGAGAAGCTCGAGCGCGCGCTGGCTGATGGGCCGTTCGCCGACATCCACGATTTCGTCAGGCGCTCGGGCGTGGACCAGGGTGCCGTGCGCGCCCTGTGTGAAGCGGGTGCGTTCGACAGCATGGTGGCCGACCAGCCGCCAGCCCAACGCCGTCGCGTCGCGCTGTGGCGCGCCCTCGATGCAATGCGCGGCGAGGCGGGACCGTTAGCGCCGCGACCGAAGCCAGAGCCCAGAGGCCAGAGGCCAGAGCAAGCACCGCCGAGTCACGAGTCACGAGTCACGAGTCACGAATCGATTCCCGATTCCCGATTCCCGATTCCCGATTCCCACTTTCCCGCGATGACCCGCATCGAGCTCACCGACGCCGACTATCGCATGACCGGCCTCTCGCTCAACGGCCACCCCATGCGCCACCTGCGGAAGCTCCTCTCGCCTAACGCTATCCGCACCGCGGACGACCTGATGCGCAACGGGCGCGATGGCGAGCGGGTCGCCCACGCGGGACTGGTGATCGTCAGGCAGCGCCCGGGAACGGCCAAGGGGTTTGTTTTCCTGTCGATGGAAGACGAAACCGGGATCCTCAATGTCGTCGTCACGCCGAAACGGTTCGAACGCCAGGCACTCCTGATCTCGAACTCACCCCTGCTGCTCGTGCGCGGCACGCTCCAGGTGGAGCACGGCGTCGTGAACCTGCGCGGCGAGACGTTCCATGCCCTCAAGGCCGACGCCGGCGAGGACTGGGCAAAGAGCCACGACTTTCACTAGCGGCGGGTGGTTTTGCGAGCACCACCGGCGACGTACGTTCTGGCGGCTGGCACACCTCCATCGAGGGCGACTCAGATGATCATCCACCGGCGCGCATTCTTCGCCGCTTTCGTCGCCGTTTCATCAGCGTTCCCGCACGCGTCGACCGCCCAAGGCGGCCGCGCCGCTAGTGAAGCACAAGGTGGTCGTGCTCTCCGCGAACCGATCCAGAACATCCGCGCCACGGCCGACATCCTGTACGTCGTGAAGGCCGGCACGTTGTACGACGGCACGTCGCTGGACCAGCTCTGTCCGAAGACAGTGCCGTTCGGGCCTAACTACTGGGTCAATGACGACATGCTCCAGGTGAACACGAAGAAAGTGGACGCGCACGACAAGCGACGGCAACCCTGAGGCAAGCGACACCGCGTCAGGGATCCGTTAGGCC
>DATMBT010000549.1:0-5832 GCA_035559475.1 Gemmatimonadaceae bacterium | reverse complement strand
GGTCACCTCTTCGACCGCGCGGTTGAACACCTCTTCGTTCGCCTTCGACGGGCGAGTGGCCCCGCTCAGCTTCCGGACGAACTGCAGCGCCGACGCGCGCACTTCATCGTCGGTCGCGGGGGGCTCGAAGTTTGCCAGTGTTTTGATATTCCGGCACATAAAACCTCCAACAGAGCTGAGTGCTGAGTGCTGGGTGCTGGGTGCTGGAGTTAGTTGCTGCGTGCCCAGCATCGCAATCAGCAAGGAGCCCCAGCACCCAGCACTCAGCACTCAGTTCTATTTGATGTTATACAAACGTGCTGCATTGCCTCCAAGCACCATCGCCTTCTCCGCGGCCGAAAGCGGCAGTGCTTCAATACTCGACTTCATCTTGCTCATGCTGCTGATAAGGTGCGGATAATCGCTGCCCGCCAGGAGCTGGCTCGGTCCCGCAAACTCGAGTGCCAGGCGTAACGCGCCGCTGTCGAAGTTGACCGTGTCGTAAAAAAACTTCTTCAGGTATTCGCTCGGCGGACGGTCGATGTTCACGCGGCACTCCGGATACGCCTCGAACCCGCGGTCCAGGCGTTCGGCGAGGTACGGAATCGCGCCGCCCAGGTGGCCCAGCACCCAGCGAATTCGCGGGAACTGTTTCGGCACGCCGGCGAAAACGAGCCCCGCCGCCGACAGCGTCGTGTCGAACATGAACCCGACCAGCGGCATGAGCCAGTACTCCTGCATCGCCTCAACGCCGGGTGGGAAGTTCGGGTGAATGTGTACGACCGCGCCGCGATCGTTCGCGCGTTCCCACAGTGGCCAGTACCGCTTGTCGTGCAGCGCCATCTGGTTCACGCTCGCGTACACCATCACGCCGGCAAAGCCCATCGACATGACGCGGTCGAATTCCTTCACCGACGCATCGGGATCGTTGAGCGGCAGCGTGGCAAGCGAGGTGAATTGCTTCGACCGCTCAGCCTTGATCTTCGCGAGAGAGTCGTTCACCAGGCTGGCGAAATACGCAGACTGCTTCGGGTCCTCCATCGTGGAACCGGGCGCGGTCAGCGTAATGACCTGCATGTCGATGCCGGCGTCCGCGATGACCTGCTCGCGATAGGCAATGTCCCGGTGCCCGGGCACCACGAAGTTCTTGTCGCCCGGCGAGCACAGGACCGGGTTGCCATCAGCATCGGTTTCAACTGTGTATTTACTCGGCCCCTTCTTGACGGCCGCGATGAACTCAGGCGGATAGAAGTGATTGTGGACGTCGATGATCACGGTTCGGGATGTCTGATGTAGGATTCATCTGGAAGGCGCTGAGGCCGCTTCACCCAGAGGAAGTAGATTGGAAGTCCCATAACTACGAGTCCCAGCCCGATAACGCTGTCCCTGGGATTCGAGGTCAGGGTATTCACCACAATGGCCAACGACGAGACGATGAAAAGTATTGGTGCGACAGGATATAGGGGAATCGAATACTCGCGCGTTGTCCCCTTCCGCCTGCGGAGCACGATCAGCCCGATCGCCATGAGGGCGAAGAAAATCCATTCGGTGTAGACCACGCGCGTGAACAGCGCGCGAAACGTGCCGGTGGCCACCAGCAGCGACGACCAGACCGCCTGCAGCACGATCGCGCGATGCGGCGTGCCATGACGCGGATGCAATTCGGCGAACCACTTGAACAGCAGGCCGTCCTGCGCCATGGCGTAATACACGCGCGGGCCGGCCAGGATGATCCCCGCCAGGCCGCCGAACGTGGAGAACAGCACGATCGCTGACACCGCACCAGCCCCGCCCGACCCGAGCAGCGTGTCCGCGAGGTCCGCGGCGACCCGGGTCGACGCGGCGACCTTGTCCAGCGGCATCACGTACAGGTACACCGCGGTCATCGCCATGTAGGTCGCCGTCACCACGAGCGTGCCGATGAGCAGGGCGCGCGGGATGGTCTTCGCCGGCTCCACCGTCTCCTCCGAGCTGTACGTCACCATGTGCCAGCCGCCGTAGGCAAACAGGCCTGCGGCCATGGCGAGCAGGAACCCGCCGAGGCTGTCACTGCCTGACGCGGAGCCCACGAAGTGTTCCGGCACCCTGCCGCCTAACGCGAAGCCGAGTGTCACGATGGCGGCGACGGCGACCATTTTCCCGGCGGTGAACAGGGACTGCAGGCGGCTGCCTTGTCGCACGCCAACGTAGTTGACCGCTGACAGCACGAGGATGACGGCGATCGCGACCGCCTTGCTGCCCCACGACGCCAGCGGCACGAAATTCCCGGCGTAGCGCGCGAACACGGTGGCGATGGCGGCGATGATTCCCGAGTGCATCGTGAGGAGCATCGCCCAGCCCCAGAGGAAGCCTAACGCGGGATGGAACGCCTCGGTGAGGTAGACATACACCCCGCCTGTCCGGGTGAACGTGGACGCGAGTTCGGCGCACACCAGCGACCCGATCAGGGTCAGGATCCCGGCGAGGAACCACACGAGCAGCACCCCGCCGACCGAATGCACCTGGCTCGTGACTTCGGACGGCTGCACGAAGATGGACGCGCCGATGATCGTGCCCACCACCATGGCGGTGGCGTGCGGCAGCCGGATCGCCCTGCGGAGACCAGTACCTCCCCTCCCTCCCCCGTCCCCCGTCACGGTTTCAGCAGCACCCGCAGCGGACTCGCATTCGGCTTGAAGTTCTCCTTGCCAACTTCGACTTCCTGCGGCTTCGGTTGGCCATCGATCTGCAGCATGAAACGGATCACCGTCGTCGCCGCCGAGACCTTGAAGTCGATGCCGTCAACGTCGTTGTCGGTCTGGGTCATCCACTGCAATGTGCGTTCATCCTCCTGCTCGATCTTGTCCAGCGTCTTTGACGCAATCACCGGCGCCCGGCCGGGACGCACTGCGCGAACCCGACCCGCCGGACCCCGAACCGTGCGCGGCGCCATGCCGGGGCGAATCACCTTTCGCTCTTCATCGACGTCGATGCGCTTGAACGAGGCGATGTCCCCTCCCTCGGCGACAACGCGACCGGTGAACTTGTGTTCCGCGCCAAAGGTGGTCCAACGCAGCTTCCACGTTTCTCCGTCGCGCCAGATGAAGTAGCCGAGTGCTTTTCCTTCCTTGAACTCCGGACGGCCGTCGAAGTGGATCGCCGGCGTCTGGGCTGCGGCCGGTAGGGCGAGAAGGATGGTGGACAGGAAGGTGATTGTCGCGCGTCGAATCATGCGTGCTCCGGGTCAGGGCCATCACGGCAGGCCGCTGAAAATGCCGCCTTACTGCCCAGCCCGCGAGAGGAAAAAGGGTCAGACTCCTTTTTCGGTCAGCGCGTGAGGTTCACCGTCACGCCCATGATCGAACGCCCGTCGATGGAGAGGTTGCGTACCATCGTGGTTTCACGCCGGCCCGCCGCCGGCCAGCTCACTTCCACGTCCACCGTAGCAATGGACGGCAGGCCAATGGTGAGCACCAGGTCGTTCTGTGCGTTGTACCCGGAACCCGTGTCCACCAGCCGCGTTGCCAGCACGCGACGTGTCCCGGCTTCGTACACGCGCACTTCGGCGCCCGCGCGAGTGGTGCGGCCATTCACGTCGCGCACGCTCACCTTGATCGCGCGGGCGGCCACATCGAGCTGATTGAGCAACACGAAGTGCATGCCGTCCGGTCGCTGGCCCGTCAGCGCCAGGTCTTCGTCACCATCGCCGTCGACGTCCGCCCACTGCACACCGTGATCCGCCTGCAGCGCGGCCAGGCTGTCCGGCGTGACTTCGATGAACGCTCGGCCGGTGTTCCGGTACAACACGTCGCGGTAGCTGATACCGCCCGTCACGGTACCGTTCACGTAGAGGTCGATGCGTCCGTCGTGGTCGAAGTCGGAGAAGGCGCAGGCATCGGACCGGGCGTCGGCGTTGATCCCCCACGCCTTCGAGACGTCCTCGAAGCGTCCCGCCCCGCGGTAGAGGAAAAGCCCGTTCCTCCCATAATTGGCGGCGAAGAGGTCGAGGTGTCCGTCGCCATCCACATCGGCGACACACGGTCGCACGGTGCCGTTGGTGGGTTCGTCAGGTGTCCGGCCGCCCCATGCGACGCCCGCTGTCGCGGCGACGTCCGTGAACCGCCCGCCGTCGTTGCGGAACAAGCCGTTCGCGTCGCCGTCCTGGTTGGCGACGTACAGGTCGAGGTCCCCGTCTTCCTCATAGTCGAACCAGATCGCGCCAACGCTGCGCCTCGTGTCGGCCAGGCCTAACGACTGGGCCACGTCCGTGAACTTGCCGCCCTCGTTACGGTACAGCGCGTTCGGCCGGTCTCGCAGGGCCACGAACAGGTCGAGGTCGTTGTCGGCGTCGATGTCTATCCAGGAGAACTGCCTGACCGCGGCGGAGTCGCGACGCAGGCCTGCCGCTGCCGTCACGTCCGTAAAGCGTCCACGGTCGTTGCGATAGAGCTTGAGCACCGACTCCGGACCGGGCGCAAAGCCGAGCAGCAGGTCGGGGTCGCCGTCCGCATCGTAATCACCCCAGGCGGCGGAACGCGTGCCCCGAGCGTCGGCGACGCCGGCCGCACCAGCGACATCGACAAGGGAGTCTCGATCGTTGCGGTACAGGCGGTTGGCTGCGCCATTGAACCCGACGTAGAAATCGAGGTCGCCGTCGTTGTCAATGTCGGCAAAGGCGTTCGTAAGCGTCGTGCCGGTTTTCAGGGCGGCGTCGGGCATCTTCGTGAACCGCGGGTGAACGTCCTTCTGGACCACTCCGCCCTTCATGACAAACACCGGCCGCTGGAGTGCGGTGATGTCCCGCGTGGGATCGCCGTTTACCGCGACCAGGTCCGCCTCGAGGCCTGAGGCAATCGCCCCGATCCGATCCGCCATGCCTAACGCAGTCGCCGCCAGCGAAGTAATGGACGTAATGGCGTCGAGCGTCGCCTGCCCCGCCACCTGCACGCGATACACGACCTCACGCGCGTTCTGCCCGTGTGCGCCGGCCGTGGCATCCGTCCCCGCGATCAGCCTGAGCCTCGGCGTTTTCATCGCGGCGCGGAAGACGTCGAGCTTACGCGGGATACCTTCCTCCATGAACTTGAACCCGGCCTCGTCGTAGTTGCCGATGCCGAGGTAACGCGGCTTGTTCTCGATGTAGTTCTGCGTGACCAGGCCGATGTTGGGCTCGAAGAACGTGCCCTTTTGCGCCATGAGCGTCAGCTCGGCCTGCGTGGCCTGGCTGCCGTGCGTGACCGCGAAGCAGCCCGCGTTCGTGGCGTCGCGAACGGCGGAGGCGGCATGCGCGTGGATCCAGGTTCGCTTGTTGAGTTTGCGCGCCTCGTCGCAGGCGGCGGTGATCTGGGCTGTCGAGAGTGTCTGCCCGCCGCCTTCGCGGATGCTCTTCGAGGCGAAGAGCTTGATGACATCCGCGCCACGAGCCGCCTGCGCCCGGACCCACTCGCGGACCTGCTCGGGCGTCCGGCTCGTGTCGCTGAACGAGCCTAACGAGGTAATGATGCGCGGTCCCTTGAAGTCGCCCCGCTCGATGGCGGCCCTGATCCCGCTGTCAGCAGGTGACCCGATGCTCTGGACCGTGGTGTAACCGGCCATGAGGGTGACGTACGCATTCTGCGCGAAGGCGTACGCGCGTTGTGCCGGTGTTTCGCCCTGCGTGGTGGCGCGGCCTTCCGGTCCGAAGTGCGCGTCCAGGTGGACGTGCGTGTCGATGAATCCGGGAAGCAGTGTGTACCGGCTGAGGTCGTGCGTGATCGTGAGGCCGGCGGTCGTTCCGGGAACGACGCGTTCGATCCGCGCACCGCGAACGACTACAAGAACGTCTCGCTGCACTCCCCCGCGTCCGTCAATGAGCATGCCCGCGCGGATGACGAC
>DATMBT010000548.1:0-3210 GCA_035559475.1 Gemmatimonadaceae bacterium | reverse complement strand
GAGCCTGCGCACGTCACCTTCGGGGCCGGTGCAGTTGACCACTGCACTGACTTCCAGCGTTTCCACACGGGCGCTGTCGCGTCGGCGCAGGGAAACGCGGAGGGCGTGGTCCGCAGGTTCGATATTCGTCAGGCGGGCCGGCATGGCCCGCAGGCCTCCAGTCGCCATCAGTTCCTGCAGCGCCGACCAGAGTTCGGGCGCAAGGCGATGCCGGTGCGCTTCCCAATACGGTCGCAGGTGCCGGAGAAAACGCGCCTTTTCAGCGTCCGGAAGCGCCTTCCATAATCGTGGAGTCACCGGCCGGAGCGACGCGATGACTTCGCGCCAATCGATCCCCTCGCGTTCCAGACGGCGCACGTGTCGTCGCACGGCACGCAGGTAGTTTGCCGCCGTTGGCGCTGTCGCGATGAGGTCAGGTGGAAGGTGGCCGTACGATGGAGGACTGGTGCCATGGCGATGGGGCTGCGGCAACAATCCGCGCCGTGAGATGGCGATGAGTCCACCTTTGTGTCCGCGAGCGGCAAGGTCGAGCGCCACGTCGACCATCGTGAGCCCGGTGCCTATGATCGCCACCGGCCGGTCACCGGCAACGCCGTCCAGTGCCAGCGGCTTCCACGGATCCGTCACGAAACGCGGATCGTCGAGGAACCGCGCGTCAGGCAGGTGCGGCGGAGTCGGTGTGTAGTTCCCGGCCGCGATGACGACGCGATCCACCGTCAACGGCGCGCTGTGCGCCAGCCTGACGAGTGCGGAGTTCCCATCGGCGGATTCTTCTACTGAAAGCGCTTCGTCGGCCACGTGCGAAAGGACGCTGCCGCGAACGCCTTGTGCCTGCGCGGAGAGCAGGATGTGCTCCAGGTACTCGCCGTACAGCTGGCGTGGCACGAAGGTACCGCCGGTCACGCCCGCGTCGCGACGCTGGGCGAACCTGAGGAAGTCGTTTTCGTCGCTGGCGAACGCACTCATGCGCCCCGCGGGAACGTTGAGTACGTGACGGGATGACCGCGTCCCGTATGCGACGCCGCGCGCCAGGCGTCCGCTCTTGTTGATCAGGTAGACGTGCAGTCCGCTCCGGCTGAGCCGCAGCAGGTGCGCGGTGAGGATGGTTCCACTGAAGCCAGCCCCGATGACGGCGATGCGGCGCGTCTCAGTCATGCCATTGAAGTGCAGGTTCTGGCGCCCGGAATGCCAGTGTATCCCGACTGCCGAAGACGCGAATCAGTAACCGGGGCGACCGGGGATTGGCGTTGGGTGTGTGGATCGCGCCGACTGTTCGACCGCGCGCCTGGTGTACTCCGACATCGCGAGCTTGCCGCTGATCGCCGCGCGTTCGAACAGCAACGTCTCCCAGTGGTTGGTCCCTTCCCAGAGCACGCGCTTGAGCTGTGTGAGCGCGTCGGGATTCTGGTTGCAAAGCCGGTTCGCGAATGCGGGGAGCACCGCGTCAAGCGCGGGCTCGGTGTCCATCACTCGGGTGTAGAGGCCGTTCTGCTCTGCCCACGCGCAATCGCGCCAGTCGGCATCGATCGACATCGCGGCGAATGCCGAGCGGCCGATCTTCCTCTCGATCACAGGCCCCACGACGAAGGGGCCGAGTCCAACCGCGAGTTCGCTCAGCCGTACCGAAGAACCATCGAGCGCGAAGGAGTAGTCCGTAGCAGCGACGAGTCCCACGCCACCACCGACCGCTTTCCCCTGGATGCGTCCGATGATGATCTTCGGGTTGCGACGCATGGCGAGGATGACGCGTGCGAATCCGCTGAAGAACTCTGTTCCTTCGTCGGCGGTCTTGAGCCCGCGCAGTTCGTCGAACGATGCGCCGGCGCAGAAAGCCCCGGTGCCTTCGCTCGCCAGGATGATGATTCGCGCATCCGGGTGACGCCCAGCGGTGTCGATGGCATCCGCCAGTTGGCGGAGGATGTGGGCCGGGAGCGCGTTCCGTTTTGGATGAAAGAAGGTCACCGTGGCGATGCCGTTGTTCACGGTCAGGGTCACGGTTCCGTCCTGTTCAGTATCGGTCGTCATTTCGGGTCGAGGGTCGTGGGTCGAGGGTCGAGCCGTGTGCCGAATCTACCGTCCGCGTGCGGTGCAAGAAGCAGCCGCACCACGCTTTACGCGATCGCCTGCGCTGACGACATTGCGAGAGTACAGCCGGTGGGTAATAGTCCACTCGGTGGTTTGTTGACGCAGGCGAACGGACAAGTGAATGTCCCAAGCCAACTTAGGCCAGAGATACTCCTCACCATGAACCCGAACGCTGGACCTCAGGACGACCCGGCCCGCACCGCCGCCTTTGAGGCGCGGATCGCGCGGGGTGAGGTCATCGAGCCGAAGGACTGGATGCCCGACCGGTATCGCCGGCAACTGGTGCGCATGATGTCGCAGCACGCGCATTCGGAGATCGTCGGGATGCTCCCGGAGGGGAACTGGATCACACGCGCGCCGAGCCTTCGGCGGAAGATGTCGCTGCTGGCGAAGGTCCAGGACGAGGCCGGTCACGGTCTCTACATCTACTGCGGCACCGAAACGTTAGGCGTCGATCGCGCCGAACTCGTCGATGACCTGCTGACCGGCAAGGCGAAGTACTCGAGCATTTTCAACTACCCGACGCTGACCTGGGCGGACATCGGCGTGATCGGCTGGTTCGTGGACGGCGCGGCGATCGTGAACCAGACGATGCTGGCAAAGGCGTCTTACGGTCCATACGCCCGCGCGATGGTGCGCATCTGCAAGGAAGAAAACTTCCACAAGCGCCAGGGCTATGAGAGCGTGTCGATCCTGGCGAAGGGGACACCCGGCCAGAGGGCGATGGTGCAGGATGCGGTGAACCGCTGGTGGTGGCCGTCGCTCATGATGTTCGGGCCTAACGACAAAGACTCACCGAACAGCGCCGAGCTGATCAAGTGGGGCGTGAAGAAGAAGGGCAACGACGAGCTGCGCCAGCGATTCGTGAACCTCACGGTGCCCCAGGCTCAGGCGGTTGAACTGACGTTGCCGGACCCGAAGCTGAAGTACAACGAGGCGACGGAAGACTGGGAGTTCGGCGAGATAAACTGGGACGAGTTCTGGGCGGTGGTGAAGGGCGACGGACCGTGCAACCGTGAGCGCCTCGCGGCGCGACGCAAGGCGCATGACGAAGGCGCCTGGGTTCGCAAGGCGGCGGAGGCGTACGTCGCCAAGCGCCGTGCAGCGTCGAGCGGGGCGGCCGCC
>DATMBT010000547.1:0-7457 GCA_035559475.1 Gemmatimonadaceae bacterium | reverse complement strand
CTCGCGTTCCTCGTGATTGCGGTGGGCGCCATCGGATCCGTTGTCGCCGGCGTCCGCGCCGATCAGGTGGGAAGCGCGCGCGTCGCCATGATCGCCATGGCCATCAGCGGCACGTGCGCCGTCGTGATCGGACCACTCGCGACATGGTCCTGGGGACTGACGGTGCTGATCGCGATCATCTGGGGCGCGTCGGTGGTCGCTGACTCGGCGCAGTTCTCCGCGTGTGTGGCGGACTATTCGCCGCGCGAATACGTCGGGACCGCGCTCACCGTGCAAACCGCGTCCGGGTTCCTGCTGACCATGCTGACCATCCACCTGGTCCCGGCGTGGGCGGCGCAGTGGGGATGGGAACTGGCCTACATGCCGCTCGCCATCGGTCCGGCGCTCGGCATCATCTCCATGTCCCGGCTCGGGAACGCGGGCCGTGCCTAACGCGGGCGTTCGCGAGCCAGCCTGGCTGGCGAAGGCACTTCCCTAGCAGCCGTCGACCGCGCTGCGCCAGCGCACGTACCATTTTCCGCGAGGCGAGCGCTCTATCCACTCCAGCACGAAGCCGGCTTCGCGTTCCCGCCGCACAAGTAGCGCCAGGCGGCTGGACGCTTTCACGCGCAGCACCCCGAGGAGCTCGATGGACCCCATCGACTCTTCCGCACCGATCTCGCGCCGGAAGAAGACAGGCTCCGGCTCGCCCATTGACCCTTCCTCGGCGATGATGAGGATCTGCTCCTGCAGGGGATTCGCCTCCTGGGCAACCAGCCGGACGGTTTCGTACATCGTCCCGATCGTATCGGTGCCTATCGAGAAGCGACTGGCCTGGCGCACGATGAATGGCCGCCCGCGGAACGCACTCACGGTATCGTCAGGCACCTTCGAGGCCGTGAGCGCACCAGCGCGCGTGCGGGCCGCTGAGTCGGCGCCAATCAATGACGGAAGGGAGTCAAAAGCGACGCCCTCGACCCTGCCCGACGGGAATGCGAGCCGCCATGCGGGGGACGCTGGGGAGGCTGCTTCCGCTGCAACCGACGCCGTGGGCCAACCGGCACAGGTCGAATCATACCGTAAAGTCGAGAGGCGGCCGGTGCTTACGACCTGCGCGCCGTCCATCAGTTCGAGCGATGCTCCTTCGACATTCCACGACGCGGTGAGCGTATCGAGGGCCTGTCCGGCACTGAACGAGGGGTTGATGATCCAGGCACTGCCGGTCGGGGTGCGCACGGCGAACATCGCGCCGGCGGATGCGTTCCACGTCGACGGACGCGCCGACGGCGTGGCTTCATCCGGTGGCGGCTCCTCGACCGCCGCCGTATCGTTGCGCGGCGCGCGTTCTCCGGTGCACGAAACGGCAGCGAACATGATGAGCAGGGAGCGCAGCACGCGAGTCATGAGCGTAATCTGCGCTGCCCGACGTGGGCGTCAACCGACTCGCTAGGCAGCGACCCCCATCCTCAGGAGGAAGTGCGTGTCAGCGACTGGAATGGAAAAGCGGTCGTGGCTCGACAGGATCGGACTTGGACGGCCGGAGCTGCGTGCGTGGGCGATGTATGACTGGGCCACGTCGTCACTCCAGACAACGGTGCTGGTCGCGGTCTTCCCCATCTTTTTCGTGCGCGTCGCTGCGGCAGGACTGCCTGAGTCCCGTGGGACGCAGGCGTTGGCGACGGCCAATACAATTGCCGCCATCATCGTCGCGATCCTGTCGCCGATCCTCGGCGCCGTGTCCGATTATGCCGCCGCGAAGAAGCGCATGCTGGCAGGATCGATGCTCGTCGGCGCCGCGGCGACCGCCGGGATGTTCTTCATCCGGCGTGGGGACCTCACGTTGGCGTCCGCGTTGTTCGTCATCGCGATCGTCGGTGCCACAGCGAGTTTCGTGTTCTACGAGGCACTGTTACCGCACATCGCCAAGCCATCGGAAATCGACCGCGTGTCGACCGCTGGATACGCGGTCGGGTACATCGGCGGTGGAATCCTGCTGGCGGTGAACCTGGCCTGGATCCAGCGACCCGACCTGTTTGGACTGCCGTCGGGTGAAGGCTTGTCGGAACAGGCGGCTTCGCTCCCGGCGAGGCTCGCGTTCGTCTCGGTCGCGATCTGGTGGATCGTTTTCTCGGTGCCGCTGCTCCGGCGGGTACCCGAACCACCACGGACGCTCGAGCCGGATGAACCCGGACGAGGTTCGGTCGTCATGACAGCCTTCTCCCGACTGGGCGAGACGCTGCGACAACTCATGGGGTTTCGCGAAGCGTTCCTGATGTTGCTGGCATTCCTGATCTACAACGACGGGATCCAGACCATCATCAAGATGGCTACCGCCTATGGCACAGAGATCGGTATCGGACAGTCGGCGCTCATCGCCGCAGTACTGCTGGTCCAGTTTGTCGGCATTCCATTCGCGTTCCTGTTCGGCACCCTGGCCTCACGGATTGGCGCGAAGCGGGCGGTATTCCTCGGCCTCCTGGCGTACACCGTCATCAGCATCATCGGTTACTTCATGACGACAGCGACGCACTTCTTCATCCTGGCGGCGCTGGTGGGCATGGTGCAGGGTGGGACGCAGGCGCTGAGCCGGTCGCTGTTCGCCACGCTGATCCCCGCGCACAAATCCGGGGAGTTCTTCGGGTTCTACAGCGTGTTCGAGAAGTTCTCGAGCATCTTCGGTCCATTGCTCTTCTCGGTGACCATTGCCCTAACCGGAAGCAGTCGGAACGCGATCCTGTCGGTCATTGCGTTCTTCGCGATTGGCGCCGTTATCCTGGCGTTCGTCGACGTGGAGCGTGGACAGCAGGCCGCGCGTGAGGCGGAGGAGGGATTGCGGCTTGCCTCCAACTGACGCTGCGTTGCGAGTGCCGGGCAATCAATGGACTCAGCGCGCTTTCGGTGGCAGGTATGGACCCACGAGGTCCCAGTGCCATGCTTCGCGGCGCACTCCGGTGCGCGGGTCCTTGAGCGGTTTGTATTGCAATCGCTCGTCAGGCAGCCCCACGCGCTTCCCGTAAGCCAGCAGTCGCTCGCGATCGGTGGAGACCAGGTGGGCCATCGGCCGGTCGAACCACACATGCCGGTGGAGCCACAGACCGCCGTCCATCGCGTGGATCATTCCGTCGCGACGCCGGGCAAACTCCCTGGGTATGCTGTCAGTGGCGGAATCGCGAGGCATTGCCTCACGATAGCACCACGCCTACTGGCAGAGGAGTTGCCCCTCGACGGTCGCTGGAGGCAACGGCGGGACCCCGCCGATGAACATGGCGCACTCGATCGGATACGCCAGCGGGTGCGTGATCTTGGCTGCCCAGCCGGAGCCATTCACCGTACCCCACGTGATGGTCACGCCAGTGCTGAGCGAAACGTTCAGCGCCGCTGTGTTCGTGCTGTAGACCTGTTTTTCGTAGAAGTACGCTTCCTGGGCGGTCGCCAGGTTGCGAAGATCGGACTTCAACGTGGCTGCGTTTGCCTTCCCCTTCGTCGACTGGAACTTGGGGATGGCAATGGCCGCGAGAATGCCGATAATCACGACCACGATCAGCAACTCAATTAGTGTGAACCCGCGGCGTGTGCGTCGCATAACTGATCCTTACCCGAATGAGGAGATTGCTACGTACCGACGCGTACGATGTGAGTCGCGTCACCTCCGGGGTAATGCAAACTCGGTGCCTCAGGCGGATGAGCTCAATAACCTGTTGCAGCACAATTGCTTGTCATAGCCGGGACACGACACCGGCTCGACGTCTGCCCGTCTGATCGCGAGAATCGCGGCACCTTGCCAGAGCTGGCCCTGGGCGGAAACCGGGGTTTGCGATTGTGATCCAGGTCACGCTTTGGCGTCGAGCCAGTTGTCGCCGACGCCAAGATCAACAACCAGTGGAACGCTGAGTCTCGCCGCCCCTTCCATCGCGTCCCGCACGATGGACGTGACGGCTTCGACCTCGTTAGGCGGCGCCTCCAGCACCAGCTCGTCGTGCACCTGAAGGAGCATCTGCCCGGCAAGTCCCTGCGACTGCAACGCGTCGTGGATCCGGATCATGGCGACCTTGATGAGGTCGGCCGCGGAACCCTGGATGGGCGCATTGGTGGCGACCCGCTCGCCGAAGGAACGAATGTTGAAGTTCCGGTCGCGGAGTTCCGGGATGTAGCGGCGGCGATGGAAAATGGTTTCCACGTAGCCATTTTCGCGCGCATATGCGACCTGCGAATCGAGGTAGGCGCGCACGCCGCCAAACCGGGTGAAGTAGGTCTCGATGAAGGCCTTCGCTTCCACCTGCGGAATGCGCAACTGCCTGGCGAGTGCGTTGGCGCCCTGACCATAGATCGTGGCGAAATTGATCGTCTTCGCCCGGGAGCGCATTTCGCTCGTGACGTCGCCGACGTCGATACCGAAGATGACCGCCGCCGTCTGCCGGTGAATGTCGCCGCCGGAAGTGAACGCCGCGACGAATGCCGGGTCGCGTGAAAGGTGAGCCAGCAGGCGAAGCTCGATCTGGGAATAATCCGCCACGAGAAACTTCCACCCGGTACGCGCCACGAATCCGCGACGAATGTCGCGGCCAAGTTCGCGGCGAATGGGAATGTTCTGCAGGTTCGGATCGCTCGACGACAGTCGGCCGGTAGCGGCCACGGTCTGGTTGAACGACGTGTGCAAGCGACCGTCAGCGGGATGAACGAGCTCAGGCAGCGTGTCGAGGTACGTGGACTCGAGCTTCGAGATCTCCCGATAGTCCATGAGCAGCACCGGGAGCTGGTGCCCCTCCTCGGCGAGTTCCTGGAGGACGCTCGCGTCGGTGGACGGGCCAGTCGGTGTCCGCTTGAGCACCGGAAGCCCGAGCTGGTCGAAGAGTATGACGCGCAGCTGCTGGTTTGAATTGATGTTGAACTCACTGCCGGCCGCTGCGTAGATCTCGCGCTCGATGCGCTCACGTTCGGCGCGAAAGCGTGTCTGCAGTGAGCGGAACCAGTCGATGTCGATCGAGACGCCGACACGCTCCATGTCGGCGAGGACCGCGGAGAGGGGCAGCTCGATGGTGGTGAGGAGGTCGCGCTGTCCGTGCTGCACGAGCTGTGCGTCGAAGATTCCGGCCAGCCGAAGCGACGCTTCCGCCTCAGCCCCGGCGAATTCGCCCACCGCAGCGACTGGCGCGACATCCATAGGTACTTCGTCCTTCCCTTTGCCGACGAGTCCCTCGAGTGTCGCCATGGGATGACCGAGGAACTCGACGGCGAGCAGGTCGATCGCGTGCGAACGACGACCCGGATCGAGCACGTAGCTCGCGAGCATGGTGTCGAACGTCAGGCCCTGCAACTCAACACCCACCCGGCGCAGCACCGCCGCATCGAACTTCGCGTTATGCGCGGTCTTGGTGATGGCCGGATCCGCAAGCAGCGACCGGAGGGACTGCATCGCCGCTTCCGACAACGCCGGCAAGTTCACGGGATCCTGCACCCCCTCGGCCAGGAGCCGCGCCGAGATGCTGGTCGGGGCGCCCGACTTCGTCCTGCTTCCCACGGTTTTCTTCTCGGGCGCGAAGCCGAGCAGATCCACCTGCTCCGGATGTGAGGGCCGGTGCGCGAAGGGGAGGTACCAGGACTCGCCTGGAGTCACGCTCACGGCGAGCCCGACGAGCTTCGCGCGCAACGCGTCGGTCCGGGGCGCAGTTGATGGCTCCGGCACCGTAACCGTGCGAAGGGCGAGATGGCCCGCTCGTCTCACTGTGTCGACGAACGCGCTCAACTGCGCCGGCTGGTCAATGACGCGATTCGTGACTTCCGCGCTTCGCGCTGTGGCACGCGGCGAATCACGGTCGATGTCTCGAAGGAGATTCGTGAACTCGAGCTCGACGAGGATGGGCCTGAGTGCGTCGATGTCAGAAGCCCGCGTGCGAAGCGCTTCAGGATCGAATGTGACGGGCACGTCGCGGCGAATGGTGACCAGCTCGCGTGAGAGCCGAGCGCGGTCCGGATGTGCGAGGAGCGCTTCGCGAGGGCGCTTCCCCTTCAGTTCGGGCGCCGCGCTCAGAATAGACTCAAGGTCACCGTATTCGTTTACAAGGTCGCGCGCGGTCTTGTCGCCGATGCCCGGAACACCGGGCACGTTGTCAGACGAGTCGCCCACGAGCGCCAGGTAATCCACAACGCGCTCCGGCGCGACGCCGAGGCGCTCGTTCGCGTTATGCACGCCGACCCAGTGCTCCTCGACCGCGGCAGGACCACCACGGCCGGGATTCAGCAGCCAAACGCCGGGCGTGACCAGCTGCTGGAAATCCTTGTCACCGGACACGACGACGACCTGGTATCCGTCCGCGATGCCGCGCTGCGCCAGCGTACCGATGACATCATCGGCCTCGTAACCGTCCACCGCCAACACCGGAACTCGATAGGCAGCGAGGAGCTGCGCGATGCGATCGAGGCCGCGGTTGAAATCCTGCTGGAGTTCCTCGGTCAGCTTCTGCCTCGTGGCCTTGTACTCGGCGTAGACGTCGTGGCGAAAGGAACGCCCGGAATCGAGCACCCAACCGATGTAATCAGGCTTGTGTTCGGTCTTGAGTCGCTGGAGAAAGTTGACGACGCCCCAGGCAGCGGACGTGTTCTCGCCGCGCGATGTGGTCAGCGGCCGAGAGAGCATCGCGAAAAACGCCCGGTAGATGAGGGCGTATCCGTCCACGAGAAACAACGTGGGATGCGACGGGCGGTGCTTGTCGGACGCGGCTGCTTCTGGCAAAGGACTCGTCGCTGCGGGATGATGCGTGATCGAGAGCTAAAGAAAACGCCCGCCTGCATCGAGCGCAGGCGGGCGGGTTCGTTCAACGCAGCAGCGCTTGTGATCGCGCCGTCAGCGAAGCATCAGACGCGCGTTACGTTCGCGGCGTGAAGGCCCTTGTTTCCGGACTGGATTTCGAACTCAACCACCTGTCCCTCGGCGAGGGTCTTGAAGCCATCCATCTGGATCGCTGAGAAGTGAACGAAGACATCTTCGCCCGACTCCTGTTCAATGAATCCATACCCCTTGGCATCATTGAACCACTTGATCTTCCCTCTCGCCATGCCTGGTGCCTCCTGCTCGCCTGTGAATCGGACCGCACAAACATGTTGTGGGACAAACCACTGTGGTTTGCGGCACCCTATATAGAGCGGCCTCAACTGACTGTCAAGAGAACCTCTTGCGGCACAACGCGATACCGGCTCGAACAGAGCCGGTATGCAGGTGATCAACGTCGTAGCGAAAGATTAGACGCGCTTCACTGAGGTATGACGCGCCTCACAACGGTCTCGAATTCCGATTCGGACGCGAGTGTCATGCGCCAGCGGCCAAAACCAGTCTGGTCAATGAAAACCACCTGGAGCCGTTGGTCGCGGTACTCCCAGACGAGGGTTCGACCGCGCTGGCCGATGTCGGACATTGTGGGCTCCAGGATCTGGTCCGGCTGGCCCAGGGCCACCATTACCCGGCCGCGATCCGTCAACCAGCC
>DATMBT010000546.1:0-2978 GCA_035559475.1 Gemmatimonadaceae bacterium | reverse complement strand
TTCCGCTTCTGCCGGATGATCTCGTGCGCCGCGGCAAAGCAGATGAGGTGCGTGAACCCGTCGATGCACAGGGTGTCTCCATCGTGCACATGTTTGGCGACGGCGTCCCGCATGGAGACAACCTTGCTCATGTCGCGGGGGCGCTGACGTGGAGGTCGGCCATCGTGCGAGTCATCGCCGTGGTAAACCGCTCGACCACCAGGTCAATCTCGCTGTCACTGATAATAAACGCCGGCGCGAGCATGGCGAGATCACCATTGGTCCCGTCGGCATGTCCCACGTTAGGCCAGACGATCAGGCCTGCCTGCTGCGCATTTCGTACGAAGCGTTCCGCGAACTTCAGCGAACGTGGGAATGGGGCGCGCGTCACGGTGTCTGCCACGAATTCCACGCCGGCAAGCAGTCCACGTCCGCGCACGTCTCCCACGCCGGGAAGGTCGCGCAGTGCCTGCAGCCGCTCGTGGAAGGTCACGCCAACGTTCCTGCAGCGGGCGATGAGATCATGCTTGTCGACGTAGTCCAGTGCCGCGACCGCGGCGGCGCAGGTGACGGCGTGATGTGAATACGTCTGCGCGTGAACCAGCGCCCCGGTGCCGCGGGCGAGCGGTTCAATGATCGCGTCGCGGGCGAGCACTGCACTTACCGGGGCGTAGCCACCCGAAATGCCCTTGCCCAGCGTCATGATGTCGGGAACGACGCCAAACGACTCCGAAGCGGTCCACGTTCCAGTGCGACCAGCGCCGCACAGGACTTCATCGGCGATCAGGAGCACTTCGTGCCGGTCGCAAATCTCGCGGATCCGTCGCAGGTAACCGTCGCGCGGAACGCTGGCGCCGGTCGAACTCCCGCCGATCGGTTCGGCGATGAATGCCGCTACGCGGGCCGCTCCCTCACGCAGAATCGCCGCCTCGAGGGCGTCACCGCTGCATGAGGGGCAATCGGCGGCGCCATCACATCCGCACCGATACGAATACGGCGCCGCGATTCGCTGTACATCCGTGAGCCATTCGGGCCAGAACGCGCGGTACGTCTCACGCGCCGACGCGGACAACGCCAGCATGGTGTTGCCGTGGTATGCGGGCTTGAGCGCAATCACGCGATGTTTGGTCGGCTGGTCGCGTTCAACCCAATGCTGCCGCGCGAGCTTGAGCGCGGCTTCGGTAGCCTCGGACCCGCTGCCCAGGATGTAAGCGCGGTCCATGCCGGGCGTTCGCGCGACAAGCTTCGCGGCCAGCGCCTCAACGCCTTCATTGGTAAACGCAGCGCCGCTCACATAAGCGATCCGACCGGCCTGCTGAGCCATGGCGTCGCCGATCTCGCGCACGCCGTGGCCGATGCAGGCGACAAACGCACCGCCCACGGCATCGAGGTACCGCTTTCCGGTCTCGTCCTCGATCCAGCACCCCTCGCCACGCACCGCCAGCGGGAATTCGCGAGCGAGGTTTCGATAGAAGACCGGTGAATCGGGGTAGCGATGCATGGACGCGAATGTGGTCGACCGGAGGGTCGCAGGCAATGCGCTTCGAACAACCATCGAGCACCCGACGTCTCCGAAAACACTTTGAACGCGGAGGTCGCGGAGGGCGCCGAGCACTCCGACGACCGAGGATTACCTCGGCGTCTTCGGCGTCCTCGGCGTTCAAATGCTCTTCCGGAGCAGAAATGACCCGGTAACGTCGATGCCAGGGTGGCGCCGGGGAAGCCTCTTTCGACACTGTTCCTGTCCCCCGAAACCATTCCGCAATCTCACGACAATGAAGGTTGGACTTGTAGGCTTTGCAGGCTCAGGTAAGACCACCGTCTTCAACACGATGACCGGGCTCCACGTGCCGGTCGGGTTTGGCGGTGAAGTGCGACTCGGCATCGTGAAGGTGCCTGACGAGCGCATCGATGCGATGTCGAAGATCTTCAAGCCGAAGAAGACGACCTACGCCGAGATCAGCTTCTGCGACGTACCCGGCGAGCACGGCGCCGACAAGAAGGGGCTCTCCACGAAGTCGCTGCAGCAGATCCGTGACCAGGAGGCACTGTGCCTCGTGCTGCGTGACTTCGATAACCCGGCGGTCGAAGGCAAGCCGGATCCGCTCAGCGACCTCGAGGCGTTCCACACGGAGTGTCTCTTCGCCGACCTCGAGATCATCGAGCGGCGCCTGGCGCGTGCCGTCAAGGAGAAGGCACCGCCGCAGGAAGTGGCAAACTTCGAGCTCATGAAGGGTGTGCTCGAGGAGGGCCGGCCGTTGCGGACCGTTCCAGCGAAAGAACTCGATCGCAGCCAGCTCAAGAACTACGTCTTCCTGACCGATCGTCCGTTGCTGGTGGCGGTGAATCGCGACGAGTCGCGCGCGCGGGAGCCGATGCCGGACGCGCTGGCCCAGCGCATTGACGCGCTCCAGGCGGGGGGACTCGTGTTGTCGGCCAGCGTGGAGGCGGAGATCGCCGGCCTCGCGCCTGACGAGCAGAAGGCATTCCTCGACGACCTCGGTCTCACCGAATCGGCGCTGACGCGGTTCATTCGCGCGGCGTATGGGCTGCTCGACCTCATCTCATTCTTCACCGTCGGCGAAGACGAGGTCCGCGCCTGGACGATCCGGCGTGGAACCGCCGCTCGTCAGGCGGCCGGACGCATCCACTCTGACCTGGAGCGTGGATTCATCAGGGCCGAGGTGATTCCGTACGCGGTGTTCGTCAAGCACGGGTCGGAGCATGCGGTGAAGGAAGCCGGGAAGCTTCAAGTGGAAGGCAAGGAATACGTGGTGTCCGACGGCGATATCATGCACGTCCGCTTTAATGTCTGAACAGGTTCAACATCTGTTCACGCGGAGCCGCGGCGCCGCGGAGACAGCTAGTGTGGATAACGCTTCATCCTTCCTTCGCCGCGAGCTCCGCGTCTCCGCGTGAGATGAAGACGTCTTTGTCGCGACTGGGGCTGGGTGGCTAACGCGACAACAGCGCTTCGACGATCCGGTCGCTGGCCTTGC
>DATMBT010000545.1:0-15555 GCA_035559475.1 Gemmatimonadaceae bacterium | reverse complement strand
GAATACGGATTGTCCACCGGATCGGTCAAATACATCGGCAAGTCGAGCCTCAGGCCGTAGTTCAACGTCAACCGTGGGTTGACCAGCCACTCGTCCTGCGCGTACAGCGAGGCCTGCGCCATGTCGATGTTTTCGCCCTTGTACGGCCCGGTGCCGATCATCGCGCGGAAGTCGACCCGGTTCGGATTGTTAGGCGCTGTCGCGGCCATGAAGTCCGCCACCGACGAATACGTCGTTCCGCCGGGGAACGGGAAGGCGCCGTTGCGGAAGAGGTTGAACGAGTTGAAGAACCCGAACGCCTCGTAGTTCGCGCCAATGGTGACCACGTGGTTGTCCATGAACAGGCTCACGTTGTCCGTGACCTGCCAGACATCCTGGTCGAGGATGTTCTGGATAGAGAACGGTTCATGCCCGGCGGTCGTGTACTGGACGCCCTGGTCGCCGATTTCGATCGTCGGGAACGGTTCGCTGAACGGCGTTCGCGAGTCGCGGAAGCGGTTGTAGCTGGCGAAGAACTTGTTGGCGTACCCTGAGGAGCGTGAGTTCCATTCCAGGGCGTACGACTGGAGCTTGTTGTTGATGGCGTAACCCGAGTTACGGAACGGCAGGGACGTCGCGTTAGGCCCGCGACCCGTGTTGTTGAAGCTGAAGACAAACGGATGTGGTCCGAGGTCGCGCGATGCGTCGAGGTAGCTGAAGCGGAAGAACAGGTTGCTCTGGTCGTTGATGTTCCAGTCGACCTTGGCGAGCAACTTGTCGTTGTCAGTTTCGTTAGTGTAGCCCTCGTACGGACCGGTCTCGTAGTTGTACACCTGCCTCAATCGGTCGCTGATGGCGTCCATCGTGGAGGCCTGTACGCGCGAGATGCCGAAGCCCGTCGGGCCGCGACTGGCCACGAAGTTGCTGCCCGGATCGTCGTTGCGCTCGAGTTCCGCGTTGACGAAGAAGAACAGCTTGTCCTTCATGACAGGACCACTGAGCGAAAACCCCGTCTGGCGGTACGACAGATCCGGGTTGGCCGACACCGGCTCCCCGCTCACCTCGTTCCCCTGCAGCGCGTCGTTGCGAAGGAAAGAGTAGAGTGAAGCGCGGAAGTCGTTTGTTCCGCTGCGAGTGACGGTGTTCACGTTCGCCCCGGTGAACCCGCCCTGCCTGACATCGAACGGCGCGATGGACACGCGCACCTGTTCGATGGCGTCGAATGGCACCGGCTCGGCATTGGACTGGCCGCCAGGCGCCGGGTCATCGAGCCCATATGAGTTGTTGAAGTACGAGCCGTCGAGCGTGACGTTGTTGAACAGCCAGTTGCGGCCACCAAAGGAAAAGTTTCCGTCGCTGCGCGGGTCACTGCGTGTGAGGTCGCGTGTGCTGCGCTTGACCGAGGGTATGACGAGCACCTGTGACAGGTCGATCGTGGTGGAGGCGCCCGTCCGCGTTCCTTCGGCCAGTTCATCGCGACCGGCCTCGACACGCGTCACGGCCAGTTGCTGTACGAGGCGGGTGAGGCGGAAGTCGAGGCGTCGCGTTTCACCCAGCGTGAGGAAGACGTTTTCTTCAGTGCGCGCCTGCCAGCCGACTTCCGTCACCGTGACGCGATAGGGTCCGCCGATGCGGAGGTTTGGCAGCGAATACGCGCCGCTGGCCCGTGACAGCGCCCGGTACTGTGTTCCACTGGGCACGTGAAGTGCGACCACGTTGGCACCCGCCAGCCCGTTCCCGGCAGAATCGCTTACCACTCCTCCCAGGGAAGAGGTGGTTACACCTTGTGCAGCGAGGACTGGTGGCAAAAACAGCGCCAGCACAAAGACGAATCCGATGAAGCGGAACGGCGTGAGCGAAGTCACCGCGGCCTCCCATTGCAACGAGGATTCAGACTCGAGGCACCACCCGGCAGGATGCCGGGCCGTCGCCGTCGCGCCTCAACGCTACCGTTAGTGGTGCCGAGGTCAAGGTGCTACGGTTTAGTGGCTGATGGAGACTCACGGACGACCGACGGCTTGGATGCTGCTCGCCACTATTTGCGGCCTAACGCAAAGCCTCGATCACCGACGCCAGCGGATCTCCGAGGTTCTTTGCCAGCAGGAGACCAAAGACCACGCTGACGAGCCCGGATGCAACCAGGAGCCAACGACGTGACACGCCAACTGCCGCAACGGTCATAGTCACCGGGAAAGCCACGAGCGCGGTGACGCCGATCATGCCCGCGATCGTCCCGAGGCCGAACAACGCGAGATAGATCATTCCGGTTGCGGTTTCGCGGATGGCAGCGAGCACGATCAAGGCGATGGCGGCCGAGCCCGCCATTCCGTGCATCATTCCCACAATAAAAGGACGCGCTCGTGAGGGATCAGCCGGTTCGGCGTGACGCGCGCTGGCCAGGTTGAGGAGGCCAAGCGCGATCAACATCAGCGCCACCGAGTACTCCATCGCCAATCCTACCCGTGCGGAAACCGCAACCCGAAACAGGACAATAGAACCTCCAACGAACATCAGTGTCAGGGCATGACCCAGCCCCCACATCGCGCCGACGATCACAGAGCGACGCCTGGACGGCACGCCCGCAGTGATGGTCCCGATCGCCACCATGTGGTCCGGGTCGAGCGCATGCCTGACGCCTAACAAGGCGCCGAGCATGAGGAGGCTCAGGGAACCGTCCACGATCAGCAGATCCTCGGCAGCTGGTCCCCGGGAAGCATGTCGACCACCCGCCGCGACCCGATACGGGTAACAAGGACGACCATTCCCCGGTGATCGGCGACGGCGTGTCCTGCGATGGTCGCGCTGGCGCCAAGCGGATGGGAGCGCAGCGCGGCCAGCGCGTCCGCGGCTGATGCCGGATCGACGAACGCGACGAGCACGCCTTCGTTCGCGACGTAGAGCGGATCGAGTCCCAGCATCTCGCACGCGGCCGCGACGGGTGCCGGTACGTTTATCGACGCCTCCTCGAGCGTCACCCCGACGTTCGATGACGCCGCGAGCTCGTTGAGCGCACTGGCCACGCCTCCGCGCGTGGGATCGCGCAACGCATGCACGGCGCTTCCCACGCGTTCCCGCAGGAGCTCGACCAGCGGCACGAGAGACGCGCTGTCGCTCTCGATCTGCGCCTCGAACTCGAGCCCCTCCCGGGCCGACATGATGGCCATGCCGTGCCTCGCGATCGGGCCGCTCACCAGCAGCACATCGCCCGTTCTCACGGCATCGGGCCGCGGGCAGAACTTCGCATCGATGATCCCGACACCCGTGGTGTTCACGTACAAGCCGTCGGCGCGACCGCGCTCGACAACCTTCGTGTCGCCGGCGACGAGCATGACCTTGCTCTCGTGCGCGGCGGCGGCCATGGCGGCGATTGCGCGGTCGAGTACTTCGAATGGCAATCCCTCCTCCAGGATGAAGCCCGTCGTGAGGAAGCGAGGACGGGCGCCCATCATGGCCAGGTCGTTGAGCGTGCCATGCACGGCCAGCGATCCGATGTTGCCGCCCGGGAACTCGAGCGGACTCACGACAAAGGTGTCGGTGGACATCGCGATCTCGCCGCCGGGCACGAGCACCACCGCGGCATCGCCGAGCTGGCGAAGGACGGGATTGTCGAGCAGCGGCAGGAAATGACTGCGCAGCAGTTCCGCGCTCATCTTCCCGCCGGACCCGTGGCCAAGCTGCACGCGATCCATCGCGGGCAGGGGCAACGGGCAGGATGGACTCATGGTCAACGTCGTGGCAGTCATGACGGCACCTCCGCCGCGCGTGGAGTTTCCTGCGCGCGCCTGAGCCTTCCGTAGTTGAAGTACGCCGCACAGGCGCCCTCGGACGAGACCATCGGTGCGCCTAACGGTCGTTCCGGCGTGCACAAGGTCCCGAAGGCGGGGCACTCGAACGGCTTGAGTTTTCCGCGCAGCACGTCGCCGGCGCGACACTCGGTCGGCTCATCCACGGCCAGGTCGCCGAGCCCGAACCGCAACTCGGCGTCGAAGTCGGCGAATTCGGGACGCAGGCCGAGCCCGGAGCGCGGGATCTCGCCAATGCCGCGCCACTTCCGGTCGACGAGCTCGAACACCTGCGACACGAGTTCCCGGGCCGGCACCGTTCCCTCGCGCGTGACTGAGCGGACGTACTGGTTCTCGACCTCGAATCGCCCCTCCTCGAGTTGCTGGATGGCCATCAGCATCCCTTCCATGATGTCGACGGTCTCGAATCCGGTGACGACGATCGGGACGCGATACCTCGCCGCGATCGGTTCGTATTCGCTCCATCCCATCACCGTGCAGACATGGCCCGCCGCGAGAAACCCCTGCACCCGGTTGTCCGGCGCCGAAAGGAGCGCGGTCATGGCTGGCGGTACGGTGACGTGCGAGACGAGCACGCTGAAGTTCTTCACGCCGAGCTCACGCGCGCGCCATACGGCCATCGCATTGGCGGGGGCCGTAGTTTCGAAGCCGACCGCGAAGAACACGACCTGCTTGTCCGGCGTTCGCATCGCGAGCTGCAGCGCGTCGAGCGGAGAGTACACGACACGGACCGCGCCGCCGCGGGCGCGCACCTGTTGCAGGTCGCAATCGCTTCCTGGCACGCGCAACATGTCGCCGAACGAGGTGAAGATCACGTCAGGGCGGTTGGCGAGGATCAGCGCCTTGTCGATCTGTTCGAGTGGCGTCACGCACACGGGGCATCCGGGCCCGTGAATCATCTCGACGGCATCTTCCACGAGTTCATCGAGGCCCTGCTTCACGATCGTGTGGGTCTGGCCGCCGCAGACTTCCATGAGCGTCCAGCGGCGCGTCGCGGTACGGCGCACGCGCGCGGCGAGCGAATGCACGATGGCGGCGTCGCGGTATTCGTCGAGGTACTTCATGCGTCGCCTCCGTTTCCTGGCGCGGTGTGACCCTCACGGGATGCGAACGCCGCGAGGCCAAGGTCGGCCGTTTCGCGCATCCAATCGAGCTCGTCGAGCTGGCTCATCTCGCGCAGGGTGTCGTACGTGCGACGGGCTTCGTCCTCCTGCACCTTCGAGATCGCGAAACCCACGTGGACGATGACGTAGTCGCCGACTTCGACCTGGTCCGCGACATACGCGAGGCAGCAGGACCGGCGGACACCGCCGAAATCCACGACGCCCATGGGGAGGCCGCGATCGTCCCGGCGCTCGATGATCCGACCAGGAATGCCAAGACACATGATCCTATCCTCCACCAGTTGGCGTTGGTTCGTTTGCCGGCATCACGGCGCTGCGTACGCCGGCGAGGATCGCCGCCGCGACGGCAGCCTGGCCAAGGCTCACGGCACCGTCGTTAGGTCCAAGGGCGCGAGGCACCAGCACCTCGACGCCTCCGGCGTCCAGTTACCGCCGCAGCGAGGACAGGAGGCGCGCATTCTGGAAGCAGCCGCCGCCGAGCGCGACGGTCCGGCAGCCGGTGGCCGCGAGCGACCGCCTGACGAGTTCCATGGTTGCGGTGACGATGGTGTCGTGGAAAGCGGCCGCCAGGTCCTCGACGTTCTTTCCGGCCCGGGCGCGGGCGCCAAGCGCCACGAGCAGGGGCACGGGATCCAGGACCCATCCCTCACCATCGCTCGTTATGCTGAAGGGCAGCGGCGGTCCGATCTGCGCGGACGCCAGCGCCTCCAGTTCCATCGCCGCCTGTCCTTCGTAGTTCGAGCGGGCACGGACTCCGAGCACCGCTGCGGCGGCGTCGAACAACCGTCCCATGCTCGACGCCGGCGGGCTGTTGATGCCGCGTGTCACCTGGCGCTCCACGAGGACGCGCTCGCCCTCATCGACGCCCGGCAGCATGCCTGACGAGTCGATGCCATCGAGCCGCAGATAGCCTAACGCCGAGCGCCAGGGTGCGCGGGCGGCGGCGTCGCCGCCGGGAAGGGGCGCATACCGGAGATGGGCCAGCCGGCGATAGCCGGCGAGGTCCGCGTAGAGGATCTCGCTCCCCCAGATGGCCCCATCGTCGCCGTATCCGGTGCCATCGTACGCGATGCCGATCACCGGATCGGTGCGCCCGTGTTCCGCCATGATCGCCGCGATGTGCGCGTGGTGATGCTGCACCGCGACCACCGGCGCCAGGCCCGACTCGATCGCCAATCGCGTCGAGAGGTAGCCCGGATGCAGGTCGTGCACGACGGCTTCCGGCGTGATGTGAAACAGCGTCTCGAACCGCGCGCGCGCCGCGCGGAAGTGTTCGAGCGTCTCGAGGTTCTCCAGGTCTCCGATGTGCTGGCTTACGTAGGCCCGGTGCCCGTGCAGGAGCGTGAACGTGTTCTTCATGTGCGGCCCGACCGCGAGGAGCGGACGCGGTGATGCTATCGGCACGTCGATCGGCAGTGGCGCGTACCCGCGCGCCCGTCGCAGGAACACCGGCTCCTCGTCTACGACCCGCAGCACCGAGTCGTCGTACCGCGCCACGATCTCGCGGTCGTGCATCAGGAACGCATCGGCGATGCCACCGAGGCGAGTACGGGCCTCCTCGAGACCAGTGGCGATCGGTTCGTCGCTGCGATTCCCGCTGGTCATGACCAGCGGCACCCCGGCGGCCTTCAGGAGGAGCTGGTGCAGCGGCGTGTACGCGAGCATGACCCCCACGTGCGCGAGGCCCGGTGCCACCTCGGCCGCCAGGGTGTTACTCGTCAGGCGGGTCGCGCGATGAGCGCGACACGTCACGATGGGCGCCGCGGCGGAGCGGAGCAGCTCCGCCTCGCCCGGCGTGAGCTCGACGAGACGTCGCGCGTCGTCAAGCGTTGCCACCATCACCGCGAGCGGTTTTGCCTCGCGATGCTTCCGTTCGCGTAACCGACGTACGGCCCGGGAGTCTGTGGCATCCACGGCGAGCTGGAATCCGCCCAGTCCCCGGACAGCGAGGATGCCGCCATGCCGAAGAACGTGCGCCGCGTCCGTCAGGGCGTGGTCACCGTGTGCAACCATCGGTTGATCGCCTGAACGCTCGAACCAGAGCGAAGGCCCGCACTCGGGACAGCTGTTCGTCTCCGAATGATGACGACGATCGCCGGGCGTTGTGTACTCGCGGAGGCACGCCGGACACTGCACGAACGCCCGCATCGTCGTGCGCTCCCGGTCGTACGGCATTGCCTCGATCACCGTGAACCGCGGACCGCAATCGGTGCAGGTGATGAACGGGTACCGATACCGACGGTCACGCGGATCCGTGATCTCGCGGGCGCAACTGGCACAGAGAGCGACGTCCGGCGATACTGGCAACCGCTGGTCCGCGGCACTCGTGCTGGCGCGGACCTCGAATGACGACAGGCCCGCCACTTCCACGGCTTCACTGACCAGCGTCTCGATGCGAGCGAGGACGGGCGCTTCGCGCCGCAGGTCGTTCACGAAGCGATCAATCGCGGTGGCGTCCCCCTCGACGTGAATCTCGACCGCGCCACTGGTGTTCTGCACCCAACCGCCTAACTGGTGGCGAAGCGCGAGGCGGTGCACGAAGGGCCGGAACCCCACGCCCTGGACGAGCCCATCCACCCGCAGCCGTCTGGCGGCGGTGACAGCAATGGCAGGGCCCAGGTCAGGCATTCCGCTACTCCCGTGTGTCAGCCCACTTCCGCCAGGCGATGAGTCTCCCTGCGGAGAAAGTCGCACCAGTCGCCGAGGCCGCGACCGGTGAGCGCCGACGTCATGAAGAACCCGAGCCCGGGGTTGACCTGGCGCGCGTTGTCGATGGCGCGATCGAGGTCGAACGGCACGTACGGCAGCAGGTCGATCTTGTTCAGGACCGCATAACGAGCTTCCCGGAACATCTTCGGGTACTTGAGCGGCTTGTCCTCGCCCTCGGTCACCGAGAAGACCACGATCTTGGCCGTCTCGCCCAGGTCCCAGCTTGCGGGGCACACCAGGTTGCCGACGTTCTCGATGAAGAGCAGGTGTGTGGCGGAGAGGTCAATGGCGTCGAGGCCATCAAGGACCTGGCGCGCGTCAAGGTGGCACGCGCCACCGGTCACCACCGCCTGCACGAGGCGGGTCGTGTGGTGCTCCAGCCGCTCGGCGTCGTTGCGGGTCTGGACATCGCCGGTGATCACGGCGATGCCGAGCTCGCTGCCTAACGTCGAAAGCGTGCGCTCGAGCAATGTCGTCTTGCCCGATCCGGGCGACGACACGAGGTTGAATGCGGTGATGTCGTGCTCCGCCAGCCGGCGGCGCACTTCGAGTGCCAGCTCGTTGTTCCGGGCCATTACTGGCTCGCGAACCTCAATCGTCCGGATTGTCATCATCCACCTCGTAGTACTCGACGCGAAGCGCGTCACCAGGAGAGCGGTTTACCAGCACGCTCGCGGCGCCGAACGGCGGTTGTCCGAGGAGCGCGTCGAGGCAGAAAGACAGGTTGGCAGGTTCCAGGCCGGCATCGTCGCCAACGACGATGCCAATGCGGCGCAGGCGCCCGGCGTCGGGACCAAGCCGCTCCTCCGCCATGCGGCACACCTCGAGGGCCACGCTGAGCTCGTGCATGGGTTCACGCCGGCATGAGTTCGAGGTTGCCAGCGGCCGCCATTGAGGGCCGCGACCATGGCCGGCACGAAATGCCCCACTGCTCGAGCGTCTCGACACCCATCCGGACGAGGTCATCCAGCCGGGCCTCGACCGCCGGCGAGAGCTCCGTCGACATCTCAACGCGTGCGGGCTCGATGCCTAACGCGACAAGCTGGCGCGGCAACATCCCTCGCAGCTCGGCCAGCGCGAGGACCTCCCGCAGGTCGATCTGGTGCGGGGACACCTTCTGCAGCAGGAAGCGCGGGATGTCGTTCCCCTCGAGGCGGATCAGGGAGCCTGGCGTACCGCCCTGGCTGATGGCGTCGAAGATCAGGAGGCGATCGGCGCCTTCGACCACGTGCAGCAGGTTCATGCCCCAGGTTCCGCCGTCGACCAGCTCCACGTGAGGAGGCAGGCACCATTCATCGCGCAGCCGCGCCAGCGCCGCGAGCCCGACGCCATCGTCGGCCATCAGCATGTTGCCAAGGCCGAGGACGACGGTCCGTGTCGTTCTATTCTTCTCCATCGGCGAACTCCTGGTGCCGTCTGACGAACCGGCCGCCACTGATGATTGATGAGATCGTGCCCGACCGTTCCACGGCATCCGCGCGTAACGCGAGATAGACGTGGATCGGGATGAAGGTGAGGAACACCCAGGTGAGGACGTGGTGCAGGAAACGGACGATCGTCTGCCCGCCAAGCAGGGTGTTCACCCAGTTGAACGTGACGTAGAAAAACCCGCCGGGATCCGACTGGCCGTACATCGCGAACCCGGTGATGACCGATAGCGTCGCCACCACGTACGTGCCGGTGTAGGCGATCTGCTGGAGCGGGTTGTGCCCGAGGTAGTGAGGTGCGCGCTCAGGGTGAATCATCAGGTACGACTTCACCACCAGCACGAGGTTGCGCAGGTCACGCTTCCGTAGTGGGAACAGCGCGGGCAACCGCTCGAAGCGGTTCCCCATGAACAGCCAGTAGATGCGGACGATCGCCGTCATCACGAGCACGGTGGCGGCGAGGAAATGGATGAATCGAATCCACCCCATGAGGTACGCGGACTGCGGATCGCCGCTCGGCACGAAGTAAGGGCGGCCGATGAACAGTCCGGTGGCGGCGAGCACCACGATGCACAGCGCGGCCAGCCAGTGCATGACGCGGAGCGGCCGCTCCCAGAGGTAGACCCATTCGTAGTCTCCCGACGGAGGCGGGACGGCGCGCATGTACTCGACGAACCCGATCGCCGCCGGCTCGTCATGTTTCGTCGGAGACCTCGCGCCAGGATTCATTGCACCTTCACCTGCGTGACGAGTTTTCCCGTCGCGTCCAGTACGTGCACGCCGCACGCCATGCACGGGTCGAACGAGTGGATCGTGCGGAGGATCTCGATGGGCCGCTCCGGATCCAGCAGCGGATGGTTGTCGGTGAGGGCGGCCTCGTAGGGACCAACCACGCCCTGTGGATCGCGCGGGCCCGCGTTCCAGGTGCTGGGCACCACGCACTGGTAGCGGGAAATCTTCCCATTTTCGATCTGCACCCAGTGACCCAGCGCCCCGCGCGGGGCGTCGAGGTAGCCGTACCCCTGGGCCTGTGCGGGCCAGCTTTCCGGCTCCCATTTCTCCTTGTTGAACGTCTGCGTGTCGCCGCTCCGGATCCGGGCGACCAGGCTGTCGTACCAGGTGTTCATCCGGCGGGCCAGCAACACCGTCTCCACGCCACGCGCGGCGGTCCTGCCTAACGTCGAGTAGAGCGCGGCGGGTCCGACATTGAGCCGTCCGAGCGCGTCGCCGATAAGGCTTTTCGCCTCCTCGTGCCCTGACGCGTACGCCACCAGCATGCGGGCGAGTGGCCCGACCTCCATCGGCAGGCCGTCATACCTGGGGGACTTGAGCCAGGAGTACTTCTTTTCCTGCTGCAGGTACGTCCACGGTGTCGACGGACCACTGTACTTCGGTTTCGTTTCCCCTTCATATGGATGCAGGCCGACGTCATCGCCCTGCGCGTATTCGTACCACGAGCTGGTGATGAACTCCTTCACCTTCGCCGGGTCGTACGGGTGCACCGTAGTGAGGTCGCGGTTCAGGATGATCCCGCGCGGCAGGTACAGCTTGTCGTACTCGTCGACGTTCCCCTCGGGGAACTCGCCCACGGCGAGGTAGTTCTTCACCCCACCGCCGATGCTGGCCCAATCCTTATAGAAGGAGGCAATGGCCACCAGGTCGGGCCAGTACACCTGTTCCACGAATCGCTGCGCCCGCGTGATCATGTCGCGGATGTCCGTCAGCCGCTCGGCGTTGATGGTCGCCGTGCCCTCGAGGTTGATCGCCGATGCCATGCCGCCCACCAGGAAATTCGGGTGCGGATTCTTCCCGCCGAAGATCGTGTGCAGCCGGATGACGTCGCGCTGCCAGTCGAGCGCCTCGAGGTAGTGCGCGACCGCCATGAGGTTCGCCTCGGGCGGCAGCTTGTACGCCGGGTGTCCCCAGTAGCCGTTGGTGAAGATGCCGAGCTGGCCCGACGACACGAACTTCGCCACGCGGTCCTTCACTTCGCGGAACCAGGTGGCCGAGTTGTTGGGCCATGGGGAAAGGCTGGCGGCAAGTCGTGCCGTCGCGGCCGGATCCGCCTTGAGCGCGCTGGTCACGTCGACCCAGTCCAGCGCATGCAGGTGGTAGAAGTGGATGACGTGGTCCTGGATGAACTGCATTCCGTGGACCAGGTTCCGGATGAGGTTGGCGTTAGGCGGGATGCGGATACCCAACGCGTCTTCGACCGCGCGGCAGGACGCCACGGCGTGCACCACCGTGCAGACGCCGCAGATCCGCTGCGTGAAGGCCCACGCGTCGCGCGGGTCGCGGCCCTGCAGGACGATTTCGATGCCGCGGAACTGCGTCGACGTGGACCAGGCGTTGGTGATGCGCCCGTTGTCGGCCTGGGCCTCGATGCGCAGGTGCCCTTCGATGCGGGTGATGGGATCGACGACCACTCGAGTGGCGGTCATGAATCAGCCCTCCGTCTTGTCGGTGGTCGTGTCCTTCGCGGGCGCGGTCGTTGATGCACCCTCCGCCTTCCGGCGGCGCATCTGGTAGATCCCGGTCGCGGCCGCGTGCGCGATGACGCCGGCCGTCGCCCCGATCGCCAGCGACGCACCGATGACGTCGATCTTGCTCTCGATGCCGAAGCCGGCCACGTTAGGCAGCCGGCCGTAGAACGGCGTCATGGTGTCCCAGAAGTACGGCTCGGTGCAGCCGATGCATGGATGACCAGCACCGATTGGCCAGCTCGTGCGCGTGTTCCAGAGGAAGATCGGGCACGGCGAGAAGGTGGCCGGTCCCTTGCACCCGACCTTGTACAGGCACCATCCCTTCCGCGCGGCCTCGTCGTCAAAGACCTCGACGTATTGCCCCGCGTCGAAATGGGCGCGCCTCGGGCACTGGTCGTGGATCCGTTTGCCGTAGGCGAACAGCGGGCGACCCTCGCTGTCCATCGCCGGCAGTCGGCCAAAGGTGAGGAAATGCACGATCGTGGCCGTCACCACGTCGCCGATGGGAGGGCAGCCGGCGATGTTCAGCACCGGCTTGTCCGTGATGACTTCGTGGATACCCACCGCACCAGTGGGATTCGGACGTGCTGCCTGGACACTTCCCCAGTGCGCGCACGCACCGACGGCGATCACCGCCGCCGCATCACGAGCCGCCTCTTCGACGATTTCCTTCGCGGTGCGGCCACCGATCGTGCAGTAAATGCCGTTGTCGTTGAGCGGAACCGATCCGGTCACGATCAGGATGTACTTGCCCTTGTTCGCGGCCATGGAATCGGCGAGCGCTTTCTCGACCGCCTTGCCGGCGCCAGCCATCAGCGTGTGCTGGTAGTCCAGCGAAACAAGGTCCAGCACCAGGTCGCCGATGGTTGGTTCTGCCGTCCGCAACACGGATTCGACGCACCCGGTGCACTCCTGGAGCTGCAGCCAGATGACTGAGGGGCGACGGAGGGCTTGAAGTTGCTGGGCGATCCGCGGAAGCATGGAGCGACTCAGGCCCAGTACGGCGCCCATCGATGCGCACCATTCGATGAAGTCACGGCGGGAAACTCCGCGCGCTTTCAGGTGCTGGCCGAGCGTGTCCCCATCGATCCAGGGATGCGAGGAGGGGTTGAGCATGCCGTGCCTCCGATCGCGAGGTTCTCACTCGGCGCCCAGGAATGTCGAAACGTCGGCCCGAGTCGTGAGAACAAGGTTCTGGAGGCGAGCGGCTGGCGAGCATCGGTGTTTCCCCATGGCTCGTTGCGGGAATCCCTGACAAACGCTCATGAGTCCGCCAGTCGTGAGTGCGCCAACGGCCAGTTGCTCGTGTCCTGACGCTCCCCAAGTTCTGCTCACATGGCCATCACCCACAGTTCGCATCCGGGCAAGGCCACGGAAAGTGCGGCAGCCGCCGGCCGGCCGAATGCCGCGTTAGGCGTCCACGGTGACTTGAACCCCTGATGGAGGCGTGACCATGCGAACCGGCGTTTACATCGTCCCGACGAACCGGTGGTACATCGAGAGGACTGTGTGGCTCATCGCGGGCATCATTCTCCTCATCGCCACCGCGCTGGCGTTCCTCGCGCACCCCCTTTTCGCACTCCTTGTCGCGGTGCTGGGGGCTTTCTCGGTCACGGTCGCACTGACCGGATTCTGCGTGGTGGGCAACCTGCTCAAGGCGGTTGGCTTCACCCCGGCACTCGGCCGCCCCGGCCCGACCCCGCACAACCTGTACTTCATGCAGACGGACCGCTGGTACCTGGAACGGCGGATTTACCTCGTGGTGGGGATCAACCTGAACATCGCTACGGTTCTCTCCCTGACGCACACCATGTGGTGGCTCGCGTTTCCGGCGTTCGTCGGGGTTGCCATGGTCTGGTTTGCCGCCACGGGGTTCTGCATCATGGCGAACGGCCTGTACTGGCTGGGCGCCGAGCCGCGACTGGTGCCGGACGCCTGCGATACGCATCCGGTGACGCCTCTCGGCGACCGGCCCATCTCGGCCTAACGCTGCCACGGATTCCACCCACGTACCTCGAGCGAGGCCCGCATGACCAGACAGCCCATCAAGGTTCTCATTTTCGGCGCCGCGTTGCGCAAGAACTCGCTGAACGAGCAACTGGCCGAACTCGCTGCTCAGGCAGCCACCGACAACGGAGCCACCGTGCAGCGAGCCAGCATGTCGGCTTTCGACTGCCCGTCGTACGACGGTGACCTGGAACGCGAAGAGGGGATCCCCCTGGGAGCGCAGGAGTTTTCCCGCCGGCTGACGGAGACCGATGCCTTCATGATCGCGTCACCGGAATACAACGCGTCGATGCCTGGCTGTCTCAAGAACGCCATCGATTGGGCCTCCCGTATCAAGCCGCAACCGTTCAACGGCAAGCAGGCCTGCCTCCTGTCCGCCTCGCCATCGATGACTGGCGGCAACCGAGGGTTGTGGTCGCTGCGCGTTCCGCTCGAACACCTGGGCGCGCGAGTGTACCCAGACATGTTCTCGCTCGCACAGGCGCACGAAGCCTTCGACGAAAACGGACGCATCGCGAACTCGATCCTGCAGAAACGCTTCGAAAAGATGCTGCAGTGTTTCCTCGATCTCGTCGAAGCCTCCAAGCACTACCCGGGCCTCAAGAAGGAGTGGGTCGAGTTCCTGGGCGAAAAGCCTAACGCAGCGACAGACCGGACGGAGATCATCCCGCTGGAGACCACACCGGCCGCCGCGTAAAACACCAGCAACGAGGGGACGAAACAATGGTCATGACAACCACACGCGGTCGCGAGACGCGCAGCAACGCAAAGAAGATGCGTGAAACCAGGAACGACATTCCCGAATCGACGCGTTCAGCGGTGGCGAAGCTGCTGAACGCCCGGCTCGCCGACTGCGTTGACCTGCAGACGATGTGCAAGCAGGCGCACTGGAACGTGCGTGGGCCGCAGTTCATCGCGTTGCACAAGCTGTTCGACAAAGTGAACGAGGCGGTGAGCGAATACGCCGACCTGCTCGCGGAGCGTGTGGTGCAGCTTGGTGGCATGGCTGAAGGCACCGCGCGGGTTGCCGCGCAACGCTCGACACTCACGGAGTACCCGTTAGGCGCGACGACCGGCGTTGAGCATGTGACGGCGCTATCGGGCGTCCTGGCACAATTCGGCAAGAAAGTCCGCAACGGGATCGAAGAGGTGGACGATCAGGACGACGCCGGCTCCGCCGACATTCTCACGGAGATCTCGCGCGGGGTCGACAAGTGGCTCTGGTTTGTCGAAGTTCATAACAACGATTGAGACGGTAAGTCGGAACAAGGATGGACACGGGTACGGCAGGAACACGGATCACGCGGGTTGCAGCGATGAACGCTGGTGAGCACGCCCTGAAGGGCCTGGACAATGCCTGACGTGCGGCCAAGGCACTGGGTGTGGGCAGGTCCTTCAGGGCGTGCTCGATCAGTGTTGATCTGTTGAATCCAGTGTGTTCCGTGTTCACGCTTTACCCGCGTTTATCGCCCTTGGAGCAACACCAGTGGCGCTGATCTCACGAGGCTTCCGGGGACGACGGCCGGACAACGCGACCGCAGACCGGTTGCCGCCCGGTCAATACGAAACGAGAGACTTCCCGGTGCTTTCCGCCGGGCCCACGCCACGCACGTCGCTGGCGCAGTGGGACTTTGTCCTGCGCGACACTGACGGAGTGACCGTGCGCTGGAATTGGGACGAGTTCAGCGCACTGCCGCGCACGTCGCTCACGACCGACATCCACTGCGTTACCAAGTGGTCAAAGTTCGGGACCCGCTGGGAAGGTGTGTCTGTGGACACTCTCGTGGGCGAAGCTGCGAAACGAGGTGTGGCCGCCACTGCATATGTCATGGCGATGAGCGACGGCGGCTACACCACCAACGTGCCGGTCGCTGATCTCACCCAGGGGAAGGGCATGATCGCCTTCATATATGAGGGCGAGCCGCTGGATCCCGAACACGGGGGACCGGCGCGTCTTCTCGTGCCCCACCTCTACTTCTGGAAGAGCGCCAAGTGGGTGCGCGAGCTGCGATTCATGCAAACC
>DATMBT010000544.1:0-7669 GCA_035559475.1 Gemmatimonadaceae bacterium | reverse complement strand
TTCGAAACGACGTGATCACCGTCCAGGATGTGGCGACGATGGCGCCCGCAGCGATCGTGATCTCACCGGGCCCCTGCACGCCTTCGGAAGCCGGCATCTCGGTGCCGCTCGTCAGGCAGCTCGGCGGCACGATCCCGATCCTCGGCGTCTGCCTTGGCCACCAGGCGATCGTGGAGGCGTACGGGGGGAAGGTGGTTCGCGCCGGACGCGTTATGCACGGAAAGACGTCGCAGGTGGTGCACGATGGAACGGACCTGTTCAACGGGCTTCCTTCGCCGCTGGAAGTGATGCGGTACCATTCCCTGATTGCGGCACCCTTGTCGCTCCCACGTGAACTGGTGGTCACAGCTCTCGCGCAGGACGACGCCAGCGAGATCCACGCCGTACGCCATCGGAAGTATCCGGTCTGGGGCGTGCAGTTCCACCCCGAGTCGGTCATGACGCCGAGGGGGAAGGACCTTCTCGCCAACTTCCTCGAGTTGGCTGGCGCCGCGAGGGCGCATGCACCAACCTGACGGCGCGCCGGCGGCCACGGCCACGCGTCATGCGTGGTATGTCGTCGCAGTCCTGCTCCTGCTCAACGTCTCGTCGTTCATCGACCGTCAGGTGATGGCCCTGATGGTCTCGCCGATCAAGGCGGATCTCGGCCTCACGGACACGCAGATGGGCCTCCTCCTCGGTCCCGCGTTCGCCGGCACGTTTGCCATCTCGGCAATCCTGCTCGGTCGACTGGTGGACCGGGGCAATCGCACCGCGATCATCGCCTGGGGCGTCGCAGCGTGGAGCGTCATGTGCACGGCGAGCGGCGTCGCCAACACGTTCGGTCAGCTCTTCGCCGCGCGCTTCGGGGTGGGAATTGGGGAAGCGACCTTGTCCCCGTCCGCCAATTCGCTCATCGCCGATTATTTCCCGCCAGAGAAGCTCGCGACCGCGCTGAGCGTGTTTACGAGCGGTGTTTTCATCGGGTCTGGTCTGGCGTATTTCATCGGCGGCACCGTCATCGAAACGGTGAGCAACCTCGAGCCGTGGCGCCTTCCTGTGTTCGGGGAAATCCGCGCCTGGCAGCGCGTATTCATCGTCGTCGGGATCCCGGGTCTGCTGCTTGCCCTGCTGGCACTCACGATCCGGGAGCCACGCCGGAGTCGGCCGGCCGGATCGCCGGTGCATGCGGCAACGACCAGCGAGGTCGTCTCCTGGCTCCGACGTCATGCCAGAGCGTACGTGACCTTCGGAATCGGCATCGCGACCTACTCCACGGTGAACTTCGGTACCGCGTTCTGGTTCCCCGAGTTTTTTAGGCGGTCGCACGGCTGGAGCCCGGGTAAGGTCGGCCTGTTGATGGGCGGTGCCACGGCCATCTTCGGCGTGGTGGGAGTCATCGCCGGCGGGCGACTTGCTGACTACTTCAAGGCCCACGGCAAGAGGGATGGAAACCTCATTGTCCTGATCATTTCGGCCGTGTTCTCCATCCTGGCCGGCCTGCCGCTCTACCTCACTAACTCCGAGGGAGTGCTCCTGGCCGCGCTCATTGTGACCAACATCGTGGCGGCAGCACCGTTCGGCGCTGCCGCAGCGGCCATGCAGGAGATGAGTCCCTCGCACATGCGGGGTCAGGCGGCCGCCCTGCTCGGCTTCATGCTCAATTTCGTGGGCTTGAGCCTTGGCCCCACCGTCGTCGGTATCCTGAATGACCGGGTCTTCACGGACCCGGCCAAGGGGGTAGCCCTCTCACTGCTCGCGATCACGCTCTTTGGGCGCACGATCGCAGGCTTAAGCGTTGCCGCAGGTCTCGCCGCGCACAAACGTGTCGTAGCAGAGGTTACGAGATCGCCCGAAGGCGCGTTTTCCGCCTAAAGCGCCTAAAAGGGTCTGACCCTTTTTAGAGGTTTTTTTGTCCTCCGGCTCGGCTTGGTTTTCGCACGGTCGCGGGATACCTTGAATGGCGTGCCTTTTGCATCGCCGCACGCCACAGACGAAGGTCGCTTGAGCACGCTCGCGGTGATACCCGCCCGGCTCGGCGCAACGAGGCTCCCCCGAAAACCACTTCGTCTGCTTGGCGGCGCTCCACTCATTGTCCGTGTCTGGGAGCGCATCGTGGAATCCGGGGCGGCCGATCGCGTCATCGTCGCAACCGACTCAGATGAAATCGCATCCGTGGTCAGGGAGCGCGGTGGGGACGTTGCGATGACCCGCACCGACCATCCGTCGGGAACCGATCGCGTTGCGGAAGTCGCCGAGCGCCCGGACTGCCAGTCCTTCGACGTGATCGTGAACGTCCAGGGCGACGAGCCATTTGTGCGGCCAGAGGCCATCAGCGGCGCTGCCGCTCTGGTGCGAAGCGGGCGCTTTCCGCTCGCGACCTGCGCGACGACGGCGCCGGCCGGTATCCTCGAAAACCCGGACGTGGTGAAAGTCGTTTGCGGCGACGACGGGCGTGCACTGTATTTCTCGCGCGCACCGATACCATTCCTGCGCGATCGCGCTGACCAGAACATCCGCAACTCACGCGTGCGGCATCACCTCGGGTTGTACGCGTACACGCGCGCCGCACTGCGACAGTGGGTGTCGCTGCCGGTGCACGACCTGGAACGAATCGAACGACTGGAGCAGTTGCGTCCCATGGCGGCCGGCATGGCCATGGGTGTGCACCTGGTGGACGCGCCACCGTTAGGCGGCGTGGACACCGAAGAAGACCTTGTTCGCGCCAACGCCTTGTGGGACGACCTTTTCGCGGGACAACCCTGATGCAGACTTCGCCTCGTCAGCAAGCCACTCGCTACATCTTTGTCACCGGCGGCGTCGTATCGTCGCTTGGCAAGGGCATCGCCTCCGCGTCGCTCGGACGATTGCTCGTGGAGCGCGGGCTCTCGGTGACGATCATGAAATTCGACCCGTACCTGAACGTGGACCCGGGTACGATGTCGCCGTTCCAGCACGGTGAGGTCTTCGTCACCGAAGACGGCGCCGAAACCGACCTGGATCTCGGGCACTACGAACGCTTCATCGACCGGTCGCTGTCACAGTCGAACAACGTGACGACGGGTCGCATCTACCAGAACGTCATCCACAAGGAACGGCGCGGCGAATACCTCGGCAGCACCGTGCAGGTGATTCCGCACGTGACCGACGAAATCAAGGCGCACATGAAACGCGTCGCGCCTGGAAACGACGTGGTCATCATCGAGATTGGCGGCACGGTCGGCGACATCGAATCCCTGCCGTTCCTCGAAGCCATTCGACAGTTCCGCCAGGAAGTCGGACGGCAGAATGCGATCTTCATTCACCTGACGCTCGTTCCCTATATCGCCGCGGCGGGTGAAGTAAAGACGAAACCGACGCAACACTCCGTTCGCGAGCTGATGGAAATCGGTATCCAGCCCGACTTCCTCATCTGTCGCACTGAGCGCGCGCTGTCGGAAGACGTCAAGCGCAAGATCGCGCTCTTCTGCAACGTGGAATTCGGCAACGTCATCGAGAGCCGTGACGTTCCCACGATCTACCAGATTCCGCTTTCCTTCGCGGATCAGGGGCTGGACGAGCGAGTCGTCAGGCGACTGGACCTCGACGGCCACGAGCCGGATCTCTCTGACTGGCGCGCCATGGTGTCGCGCGTCATCACGCCCCGTGACCGGGTGCGCGTCGCCGTGGTGGGGAAGTACACGGAGCTCGTGGACAGCTACAAGAGCATCCAGGAATCCCTCGTTCACGGCGGGATCGCGAATGACGTCGGTGTGGACGTGTCCTGGCTGTCGAGTGACCTGTTCACCGATGCCGCGCGCGCCCGTGACCTGCTCGCAGGGCATCACGCATTGCTGGTGCCTGGTGGGTTCGGTGTTCGCGGGGTAGACGGCATGGTGGAAGCGGTTCGAGCGGCGCGCGAAACGAAGCTGCCGTTCTTCGGCATCTGCCTCGGCATGCAGGTCGCGATCATCGAGTTCGCGCGTAACGTGCTGGCGCTGCCGGACTCGCACTCGAGCGAGTTTGCGCCCGAGTGCAGCAATCCGGTCATCGACCTGATGGAGGAGCAGAAGCACGTCACCGATATGGGAGGCACCATGCGACTTGGTGCCTATCCGTGCCGCCTGCAGCGCGGATCGCGCGTGGCCGAGGTATACGGCGTGCCCGAAGTGAGCGAACGCCATCGTCACCGGTATGAAGTCTCCAACACCTATCGCGAACAGTTCGTCGCGAACGGACTCCGGCTCAGTGGGCTGTCACCTGACGGCTCGCTCGTGGAAATCGTCGAGTTGGAGAACCATCCGTGGTTCATCGGCGTGCAGTTCCATCCAGAGCTGCGCTCCCGGCCCACGCGTCCGCATCCGTTGTTCGCCGGATTCATTGCCGCCGCCACCGCTGCCAAGCGGCGCGCGTCGTCAGCCACCGCTGGTCCGGCGCTGGTCGAGGCCGCCGACTAGCATGGTCGGCGGATTCCCGCGGGACGCTCTGTTTCTCATCGCGGGCCCCTGTGTGCTCGAGGACGACACGCTCAACCTTCGCGTCGGTGAGGCGCTGGCGCGCCTGGCCGACTCGATTCCGGGAGGCATTGTCTACAAGGCGAGCTTCGACAAGGCCAACCGCTCGAACGCATCGGCGCATCGCGGGCCAGGCATGCACGAAGGCCTCGAGAAGCTCGCGCGTGTCCGTGCGAAAACCGGTTTGAGAGTACTCACTGACGTCCATTTGCCGGAGCAGTGCGAGGCCGTCGCGCAGGTCGTTGACGTGCTGCAGATCCCGGCGTTTCTCTGCCGGCAGACCGACTTGCTCGAAGCGGCCGGCGCGACCGGCAAGCCCGTGAACGTGAAGAAAGGGCAGTGGATGGCGCCTGAAGCGATGAAGGGCGCCGTGGAAAAAGTGCATAACGCCAGGCCAAAGGCCACAGGCCACAGGCCGCAGGGGGCCGAGTCACGAGTCACGAGTCACGAGTCACATAGCACCGTCGCGGTAACCGAGCGAGGGAGCTTCTTCGGCTACGGCGACCTCGCCGTCGACATGCGCTCCATCCCGCGCATGCGCGCCGCGACAGGATGCCCCGTCATCTTCGACGGCACGCACTCGGTCCAGCGACCCGGCCTTGGCGAAGGCGGAGCGAGTGGCGGCGCGCGTGAGTTCATCCCAGGCCTGACGTTGGCTGCCGTCGCTGCAGGCGCTGATGGGCTTTTCCTCGAGACGCACCCGGACCCCGACCATGCGCCCAGCGATGGACCCAACATGATCCCGCTCTCGCAGCTCGAGACTCTCGTCAGGCGCGCGATCGCAGTACGCGAGGCGTCCCGCATATGACGGCTCTCGGAGCACACGGAACGGACGCGACGCGTTCACGCGGCGCGTTTCAAATAGCCCCGGAGATCGCCAAGCGCATCCGCCTGGTCGGCCTCGACGTTGACGGTGTGCTCACCGACGGCGGCATCTACCTCGGCGACGTGAATGGCGCTCGCATGGAGTTCAAGCGCTATGACATCCTCGATGGCCTGGGCATCAAGATGATGCAACTGGCTGGTATCGACGTGGCCATCATCACCGGGCGCGTTTCCGAGTCAGTTGCGTTCCGCGCACGTGAGTTGGCCATCAAGGACGTGATCCAGGATGAACACGCGCGCAAGCTGCCAGCGCTGCGGAAACTGCTCGCCGCGAAGGGCATGCATGAGAGCGAAGTGGCGTTCGTTGGCGACGACCTTCCGGACCTTGGCGTGCTGCGTGTTGTCGGGCTGCCGGTTGTTGTCGCCAACTGCACGGAAGACGCCGCGCGCGCTTCAAAGCTTCGCCTGACGAAAAATGGCGGCCGTGGCGCGGTGCGTGAGTTCGCTGAGCTTCTGCTTCGGGCACGTGGCGAGTGGGACGAACTCGTTGAGCGCTACGTGAAGTCACGCTCCGAGGAGCACGCATGACAAGTCGCGTGATGACGTCCGACACCACCGACTCCCGCATGACGGGTCGTCGCGTGGTCCGTATGGAAGCCGAGGCGCTGGTTGAAGTGGAGCGCCGTATAGGCGACGGGTTTGTCAAAGCCGTGGACCTCATCGCGACGTCCACGGGGCGCGTCATCGTCTCCGGCATTGGCAAGTCTGGACACGTTGCCCGCAAGATCGCCGCGACGCTCACATCAACCGGCACGCCGGCCTCGTTTCTCCATCCCGTCGAGGGACTCCACGGAGATCTCGGTCTGGTCGGTGCCGACGACGTGGCCCTCCTGCTTTCAAAGAGCGGCGAGTCTGCCGAACTGCTCACGTTGCTCGAGCACCTTCGTCGCTTTGGCACGCGCACGATCGCGCTCACGGGTACCGCGGATTCCACACTTGGTCGCGAGTGCGATGCTGTGCTTGATGCCTGGGTGAAGGAAGAGGCCTGCCCGCACGATCTCGCGCCCACCACGAGCACGACGGCTGCCCTCGCTCTTGGCGATGCGCTCGCTGTCGCGGTACTCGAGCGCAAGGGATTTCGTCGTGAGGATTTCGCCCGATTTCATCCCGGTGGTGCGCTTGGCCGTAAACTCATCACCAGGGTTCGCGACGTCATGGAGCGAGATCGCCTTCCGGTTCTTGAACCCGGCAGCTCGCTTCGGGACGCGGTCGTGTGGCTCGCCGAACGGCGAGGAATCGTTATCGCGGCAACGCCGGATCGCCGGATCGCCGGTGTCTTTACGGCAGGCGACCTCACGCGACTCCTGGAGCGCACCGAGAACATCTTCAGCATGACCCTCGAGACTGTGATGACGAAGTCGCCCAAGGTGGCTGAAGCCGAGGAACTTGCGAGCGCGGCCGTGTACCGAATGGAACAGATCGGCATCATGGCCATGCCGGTTGTTGATGAATCCCAACACATCGTCGGCGTGGTCCACCTTCATGACCTCATGCGGGCGGGGGTGGCATGACCCGCGCGTTTTGCGTTGCCCTGTGCGCCTGCGTGGGGCTGTCAGTCATTGCCTGCGACGACACGCAGGGACCACCCGTGTCGAGCGTTTCGCTCCTCCCGGACTCCGCGGAGCAAATGCTGATGGGTGTCACGTTCCTCCTCACCGACGCCGGGGTTCGCCGCGCGAACGTTCGCGCCGATACCCTCCTCATGTACGAGGACAACACGCGTGAGGAACTGCGCCAGATCAGGGCCGTGTTCTACACGCCTGAGGGCGAACAGGACGCCGTGTTGACGGCGCTGACGGGCATGCACAACAGCCGGTTAGGCACCATGGAGGCGCGCGGCAACGTCATCGTCGTGTCAAACAAGGGGCAGACGCTCACGTCACCGCACCTGCGTTATGACCCCAATCGCAACGAGATCTCGAGCGACAGTGCCTTCACCCTCACTGAAGGCGAGCGCATAACGAAAGGAATCGGGTTTGTCTCGAATCCCGCCATGACCAACATGCGCATCCTCGCCGCGGCCTCGGTGACCGGATCGCAGGTCAAGATCCCGCGACGATGAGTCCACGTGCGGTGATCGCCGGCCTCGCGGCCCTGCTGGTGACAGCGGGAGCCTGCGGACGTTCCGGCGTTCGTCCCGCACCCACCGTTACACCCGTGGTCGATACTGCTGCGGAACGCATCGCTCGCGAAGCGGCGGCCAAGGCGCACGAGGACTCGATCCTCGCGTCGAGCGCTGTACCAGTTGCGCCACCCGCCGCTCCGACGACCGTAGTGGCACCCAAACCTCCCGCGAAATCGGCGCCCGAGCG
>DATMBT010000543.1:0-7237 GCA_035559475.1 Gemmatimonadaceae bacterium | reverse complement strand
GCCAGCGCGCCAGCCGTTGCAACACCGAGAAGAAGGAATGGGCGATGCATTAGTGTGTGCCCGGGGATCGTGGGGAACGGATGCGTAACAACAGGTCCTGCGCCTTGCTGTAATTTGGCGCCTGCTCCAGCGCGCGCAGCACCTCACGCCGGGCGGAGACCATGTCCCCCGCATCGGCGTAGGCGAGCGCCAGCTGGTACAGGGCCTCGACGCGATCAGTGGGATCAAGCGCAAGCAGTGCCCGACGCTCCCGGATCGCAATCCGTCTTTCGGATAACTGCGGCGACAGTTCGGCCAGCCTCACGTGCGCGTCCCGGTCGAACGGGTTGATCCACACCGCACGATCAAGCGCCACAAACGCTGCGAGGCGATCGTTGAGCTCCAGTAAAGCGGTCGCTGCCGCCATGTTCTCGGCGAATGCTTCCTCGTTGATCGCCGTCATGGCCTGCAGCTGGGCCGCCGCGGCACGCTTGTCACCTTTACGACCGTAGGCTTCGGCGAGGAGCGCGTACGGGCCGTCCGACTGCGCGTATTCCGGGAACATCTCCTGCGCCTTCTTCAGTTCCTCAATGGCCTCGTCGAGCTTCCCCTCGGTCAGCAGTTTCTGGCCGCGATCGAGCGTTTCCGGGAACGGTCCGGTGATCGGGATGGCGTCACCACCAGGCTGGGGACGGCCGCCCAGCGTTATGGCCAGTGCCGGCTTCACGGCGTCGAAGTGCTTCGCAAACTTGCGCCGCACCCACTTGTCGAACTGCTCGTCAAAGGCGGCCGGCTCGACCTTCAAGGTCTGCCGGAAGACCTGTTCGGTCGTGAGACCGCGCCGATACCCGTCGAGCATGTCGCGAATGGCGCCAATGCCACGTTCGCTCTCGATCATCTCACCAACGAGTGACGCCAGGTAATACGACAGCGGCACCTGCGCCGGGAAGGCGGGTCGCATGAAGCCGTCATTGAGCCGGCTCAACTTCGGCAGCTGGCCCGCCGCATACGTGGCGAAGAACAGCGGTGACGGGTCGTCGCCCCACGACGGCCGCGCGCGCCGCTCCTCGTACACGGACAGGCCTTCCGACAGCCACCGGGGCACCCGGCCGCCCGTCGCGCCTAACGTGAACACATGCCCGAGTTCGTGCCATAACGTCGACCCCCAGTTGAACTCGCCCACACGGCGTGCCGCCGGCGAGTCCATCGCCACCACGCGCCCGAAGCTCACGCCTAACGCCCCAAGGCCGCTGAGGCCCACCGTCCGCACCGAGAAGTCCTCGTGCGACCGGTAGATCTCGATCCGGATTGGCGGCTCCGGCCGGTATCCGTAGCGCGCCGCCAGCGAATCGTACGCCTGCTCGGCCAGCACCTCCACGTAGGGCTCGAGGAGCTCGACGTCCTTCTTCTCGATCATCACCACGAATCGCGTCGTGCGCACCTCAGCGTAGTCCTTGAACGTGTCGAGCAGGTTGAGCGTGTTGAAGGACCACGGGTCGTACGGGTCAAGCTTGAATGACGCGCCGAGCGCTGCGCGTCCCCGCTCGATTTCGCCGGTGCGTAGCGCGTTGATCCCGAGATACGACAGCGCTCGTGCCGACTTCGGATCGCGATCAGCGGCTGCCTGCGCGAACCGCACCGCCTCCCCGTACAAGCGGCTGCGCGCGGCGATATTCGCGAGCGCGGCCTCCGCGTCAGCCGCCTTGGGCTGCCGCGCGTGGATGGCAGCCATCGACGCCTGGAATCCGGTCGTGTCGTGCTGCAGATACTGCGCCGCCGCAAGCGCAATGAGCGCCGGCGGTGCGGTGGAGTCCACGGTGAGACCGCGGCGCGCCTCCGTGGCCGCTTCCGCGTACCGTTCGAGGTCGATCAACAGGATTGCGCTCAGTGCGCGAGCTTCCGGCAGCGCCGGATTCACGTCGATGCTCTTCTGCAGCCAGGGCGACGGGCTCTCGAGCTCGTCGAACAGTCGCACCTGCGCCATGACGAGGTTCGCCCGGGCGTGGCGCGGGTTGATCTCGAGCACTCCGGTCGCAATCTCCAGCGCGTGCGTCCCGTCGTACTTCTCGAGAAAGAGCTCGGCCAGCCTGACGCGTCGATCCAGGTCCATGGAATCGGCAGCGATGGCTTCCTCGAACGCACGCTTCACATCCTTGAACAGCTGCGGGTTATCGCGACCGAGGTAACGACAGGCGATGCCCACCGCTTCGAGCTCCGAGGCCGTCAACCGGCTCCGGCGCGTGTTGTACACGTCGATGAAGCGATCGAAAGCCTTCATGGCCGTTTCGATATCGCCCCGCTCGAACTGCAGCACCGCCAGGTTGACCTGCGCCGTGAGTGAGTCCGGTGCGCGGCCATCGACCGCACGACGGAACGAGGCCTCCGCTTCCAGCAGCTTGCCCCGCTCGCGCTGGACCTCGCCCACCAAGGTCCAGACCGATGGATCGTTAGGCCGGGCGCGCGTAAAGGTGAGGAGGACGTCCTCGGCCTCGGCATATTTCCCGGTACCACGGAGCGCCGCTGCCTGGATGCGGACCGCATCCGGATTGGCGGGCTCGCGCGCGGCATCAGCGCGCGCCATGCGGATGGCATCGTCGTACTGGCCTGTCCGCAGTGCCCCGCGCGCCGTGGTTGCGCTGCGGGCCGCCGCCGGTTCCTGGGCGCAAGCCACCGGCACGGCGAAGATTGCCGCGAGGGACAACGCGAACAGGGCCAGTGCGCGGCGCCTCACGGTTTCCGCACCCCCAGCGCCCGGAGAGCGCTCGACGTCTCCGAGATTTTCGTCAGCAGGTCTTCGAGCTTCTTGTCGTATTCGGCAGCAGGCATCGCGCCCTTGGCCAGTCGCAGGGTATCGAGCTGCGCCTCGAGGCGCACCTGCGTCGCTAACAGCTCCGCGACCTTTGGATCCGAGGCCGCTGCCGCGGTGAGGGTCACTGCAGGCTGGAGATAGAACCTGCCGGCAAGTGTGCCGTCGGGACCGCGTGCTGAAGGATCGGCGTGGCCGGCGCCGTCGCCGTCATCATCCAGCATGGCGTGTTCGGTCTGCAGGCGGTTCGAACTCTCGTAGGAGCGCGTTACCTCACGACGCGCGTAGACGAATGCCTCGAGGATCGACACGCGTCCGTCCTTGTCGGCATCGGCGACGTCCTTCGCATAGGCGTTCACGAAGTGTTCGGCGAACATCGTTTCGTTGCGCTCGAACCCCGACTTGGTCGCGGTCACGATCACGCGATTCTTTCCAGACAGCACCTTGACGAAGTCTCCGCTGGCGCTGGCGGCATTCACGAACGCAACGACCTGGTTGGACAGCTTGTCCAGCAGCTTGTCGAAATCGGCGTCGCTCATGTCCATGCCAGGCACGTTGAACCGCGACTCTTCGCCGTCCGACGATCCGTGGCCAATGAGGAGGATGAGCACCGCGTCACCCGACGCTGCTCGTGCCGCAATGCGATCGATTGCCTCCGAGACTCCTTCCTTCGTGGACCGACCACTGATCGCGTGCGGGTCCGGAGTGGTCTGCTCGGCCAGGTACGTGATGAGCGAATCGGGGATGCCGAACCTGGAGGACGCGACAGCTCGAAGGCCCATGGCGAGCGCGTGGAACTGCTGCGCGAACTTTGGCTCGCCGCTGGCGCCGGTCACGATGAGGACGTGGGTGCGCGGAATCGCTTGTGCGTTCGCGACGCGGGGGGCCCCCCCCAACAACAACGTTAGCGTCCACGTCACCAGGCATCGGCATCCCCACAACGCAGCACCGCGCCTTATCACGCCAACCCCCGCCGTCTGCGATACATCCATTCAGCACCCAGAAGCCCGAGCAGCAGCAGGAAAATCACCGGCATGTCCCACAGGTCCAGCTGCTGCACCTCCGTCGCCCCGCTCGTCGTGTAGACAATGTCCTCCGCGAGACGCGACGCCTCGGAAGGTCGATAAAACCTGCCGCCCGTCTCCTCAGCGACCTGACGCAGCACCGCCGGACGCATCTCGGCGCCGAAGAACTCGGCCGTCGGTTCCGCCACCCGCACATACCCGGCCGTCGAGCGAATCGTGTCACGGCCCATCACTGCCTTCACGTTGATCGTGTGCACGCCGTTCACGCCCGGCACCATCATTGCCGTGTACTCACCGTCGCGATCCGTCGCCCACTCGAACGGCACCGGCGTCAGCTCGCCACCGGGCGCCAGAATCTCGCCGCTCACCGAGGCTCCGTTGAAACGCGCATAGGCACTGTCCGACACCACCACGCGCAGCGGGATCCCTTCATTAACCGCGCCTTCTCCGGTCGCGACCACATCCACACGGCTCGGGACGTCACTCACCTGCCACCGGAGGAGTTGCCGCCAGAAGGTCTCGTGACGCTGGTCCTCCACCGGAACCAGCGCGTGCATCTGCCAGAGCCACGAATCCTGCGTCGCGAACACGATCGCCTTCCCGCGGCCGTAGCGTTGGAACGTGAGCGTCGGGTGCACGCGACGATCACCCTCGACGCGTCCCTCGAGCAGTACGGTGGCGCCGGGTTTCGGCCGCCCAACCTCGTTGACCGTCGTCAGCGGCGGCATCTGGCGCCAGAGTCCCGCCGTCGCCGAATCGTTAGGCGCGAGTTGCGTGGCCGGGTGCAACACACCAGCCGCCGTTGGGGTCACCGTGATCTCCGTCGCACCCGAGTCGTTCGGCGACGCGGGCCCGAGTTCCACCGGCAGCGCGTCCGCGAGCGGAGTGCCGGCATAGCCACCTTCCGCCAGTGCCCGGCGGCCGCCGAGGACCAGCAACCCGCCACCACGAACGCCAACAAAGTCGGCCAGCATGCGCAGCTGGTCCACGGTGAAGAAACTGGCTTCTACGCTGCCGAGAATCACACCACGGTACGAGAACAACTCTTCGCGCGTCTTCGGGAATCCGGTCGAGAGCTCCGCGCTGTCGTCAACGCTCATGCGCAGGAACTTGTCCTTCGCCGATCGCAGCAACGTGACCACCTGGAGATTCTTGTCATCCTCGACGGCCTGCCGGATGAACTTGAGCTCAAACCGGGGCTCTCCTTCGAGGTACAGGATCTTTTCCCGCCGATCGCTCACGACCACCACCGCGGAGCGTTCGTTGTTCTCCTTCACCGTCTCGCCGTTCTGCACCGGGACGTGCACGCGCAGCAGCCGCGCGCCCCTTTCACTCGCCGGCACGCGGATGCGCACCACCGATGCCTCGCCATCGCGCGGCAGGGTAACCTCGCGCGAGCCGATGATCCGCCCGGAGTCCTCCACCACGATCGGCACTTTCGTCCCTGAGTAGCCGCGCTGCGCAACGACAACCTCGACGAGGATCGATGCTTCACGCAGGACCGTGCCGGGTACCTCGATGCGTGAGACCTCGATGTCGCTCGCGAACCGCTCGGCACCCACTCCTATGGTATAGACCGGGATCTGGCGGGCGCGGAGTGCCAGCAACTGTTCGAGCATTGGCGTCGCGCCCGGCGCGGTCGCGCTGTTGTCGGCGCCATCCGAGATCAGGACCATGCCCGCGACAGGCGCTCCCGCCAACTCTTCCTCCGCGCGTAGCATCGCGGTCGCCAGGTGAGTGCGTGACCCGTTCAATGGAGTCTGGCCCAGGGTTTCCGAACGGCCGCCAGCACCGGACGTATGGAAAAACCTGAGCTGGAACTTCTCGCTCAACGCCTTGAACAGTGCGCTATCCGGTCCCCCGAAAACCTCGTGCGCGTAGTCCCCGCGCGGCCGAGTGCCATGGTCCGCGATGCGCATGCTGCGTGAATCGTCAACAACGACCCCGACAACATTCCGCTGCTCAATGGCGCGGGAGACGGCGAGCACGGGACGCGCGAGGCACATCGCAACGAGCGCGATCACGGCGACACGCAAGCCACCGAGTACCCATCGGTCCCTCTCGGTCAGGCCGGCTGGCGACTGGCGATAGAACCACGCACCCGCCACGGCCGCCACCAGCGCGAGCGGAACGAGTGCCAGCCACGGCACAGGCCAGTCGAAGCCGAGCGATCCGCGCTCGAAGACGACGGGCCGATACTTGAAGAGAAGCTCGAACAAGGCTTCCAACCGCCGCTCCCAGAGTCTCCGGAATTCAGGCCGCGCGCGAGTCCGCGCCTCCTGCGAAAATCCCCACTGGTACGTACGAAACGCAACGCCTTACCGCTGGCAATTCCTTACCAAAGGCGCATGTACGGGCCCGAGGCGTCAAAAACTGACACAAGGCGACGACGGTTTCGGCAACGCGTTAAGACATCGAGCTCATGGGAACGAAAAGCGGCACCTTGCGGTGCCGCGAGTGCGTAGTCCGGAAACTCCGCCGCAGGTCAGGCCACAAACGTCTGCGGTCGGCTCTCCAGTTCACAATCGGGACAGATCTGGCGGAAGCCGCCGAGCGCCAGCTTGAGTGCCAGGAGCGCAGAAGCCTCGAGATCGTATTCCATCGCCAGCTTCTGGAGCGAGCCCGCCTTGCCCTGCCCCGGAGTCGCACTGTTGTTGGCTGGGCGACGCCGATATTCGCGGGCCGCATGCCAGAGGCCATTCGCCTGGCGGCGCCATTCGTCGTCTCCATGCGACGGCTCGGCGGCATGCTTTTCGTACGAGGCCACTGCTTCGTCGAGTATTTCATCGCACACGACAGCGACGCGCATCGCGGACTGCTGCTCCGAATCGTGCGACCCGGACGCCACGAGCCGGGCGTAACGCTCACGCTGCCTGATGCATTCCATCGCCGCCCGGAACATCCGGTCCGCGGTCCCTCGTGGAGTTTCGGAGAAACTCGGCTTTTCCTTCTTGCCCGTGGGTGTCGTTCGTGCTGCGACCGTCTGCTTCCGTGGCATACAAGCGGCTGGGTAACTGGTTACTGACCGTCCTCGAGACCGACCTCATCTGACCCCGGTGATTTGTACTCAGGCATCGAGCGCTGGGGAAGTACCGGGGCCCACTCAGGCATTTTGCGGCACCCTTTTTATAGGGGGCACACTGGCGCCAGGCAATGCCGGCGCCCGACGGCCGGTTTTTTGCGTTGACAGCCATGCCTGACCCTGTCAGCATTCATCACTTGCCGGGCGGCGCGCTGCAGGGGCGCGCTTTTCAACCTTATCGGAGGAACCTGCCGTGAATCGTCGTTCGCTGGTGCCTTTTCTGGTGGTATTCCTCGGGACAGCGTGTGTTGACGCTACCTCACCTTCGGGGTCGCGGTTGGCGCCCCTGGTAGGTCCGGCTGGAATGTCCGCCCGGATTATTGAAAACGAATACATCGTCGTCCT
>DATMBT010000542.1:0-6591 GCA_035559475.1 Gemmatimonadaceae bacterium | reverse complement strand
TAGTCGCCGAGCCGGAGCAGACGACGACGACCGAGAGCGACGCGCAATTTCCGGCTCTCGAGCTTGCTGGACTCCGCTGCTTACCGTTCACGCTTCGCATTGAGGGACCCGCTGGGGTTTTTTCGACGCGAAGCACCCGCTTCGGCCACGGGCGAGTGGAGATGCAAGCAGGACGCCGCGAGTTTTCAGTACCACTGGAAGGGTCCGTTAGTATCATCTAACTTCCACAGTGACAATGGCTTGCAGTGGCCTTCGCGCCACACAAAAAGGGGCCAAACGTCGGTTCGAAAAAACAGGTGATGTCGCTACCCTGCCACACAGTCCCTTGCGGTGTTGGAGCAGCGCCACTAATCACCGCGATGCAAGGAGTCGCCCTGCACGGCGAGCTCGAAAATCTGCGGCGTTGAAGGGCGGTGGTCGTCTTTTTGCCGAGGCTTGGTCGCAGTCCTGAAATCCCCCGTGACGATCGAAGAGCGCCCTCATGAGTTCACAGACGTTGCGTCCGGAGGCGGTGAGCCGAGTGGGTAGTATCGGCATCTGGGCGCGTGCCATTCGTCCCGAGCAATGGCTGAAGAATGGCTTCGTACTGTCTCCGATCGTTTTTTCCGGTCGCGCGCTGATCTGGGATTACCAGTGGCGTGCGCTCGTGGCATTCGCGGCGTTCTGTGCGGTGGCGAGCGCGGTCTACCTGATGAATGACGTCATCGATCGTGAGGCGGATCAGCGACACCCGCGAAAGGCCAGCCGGCCGATAGCGTCGGGCCTGATAACCCCCACCAGCGCGATGGTTGTCGCAACCGTTCTCGCGCTAGCCGGACTTGGTACGGCAATGCTGGCTGGCACCGGTGTGGCCGCAGTCCTCGCCGCATACGTCGGGCTCAATGTGCTGTACGCGTTGTGGCTGAAAAACATGGTTATCGTCGACGTCTTTGCGATCGCAGCGTTCTTCATCATGCGTCTCGTGGCCGGATCGGTTGCGGTTGGGGTCCAGCCGTCCATCTGGCTCCTGCTCTGCGGCGGACTACTCGCGCTGTACCTCGGCTTCGCGAAGCGGCGACACGAACTGGTACTCCTCGGCGGCGCGTCGTCGAGGCACCGCGTGGTGCTGGCGAAATACAGCACGCCGTTCCTGGACCAGCTGTCTGTAGTCCTGTTATCGGTGACAGTGGTCTCGTACATCATGTACACCGTCGAATCGGACACCGCACGAATCGTTGGGTCACAGGCATTAGCCTACAGCACGGCGTTTGTCCTCTACGGAGTTCTGCGATACCTCTACCTCGTGCACCAGAATGAGGGCGGAAATCCGACGGAGACGCTCCTGACGGATCGCGCCCTGATCGCGGCGGTTGTGCTCTGGAGCGCATACTGCGCCGCCATCATCTATCTCGCCCGCTGATGACCTCGTCGAAGCGTCTTCCTCACGTCGTCGTACTTGGCGGAGGTCCGGCGGGTTGCGGCGCCGCCTATCAACTGCGGCGCACGGGAAAGGCGACCGTCACCCTGCTCGAGCGCAGCACGGCGTTAGGAGGCAATGCCGGGAGCTTTCAGTGGGGGAACCAGTGGCTCGATTACGGCAGCCACCGCCTTCATCACGCCGTGGATCCGCGCATCCTGGCTGACATTCGCATGCTGCTCGGCGATGACCTGCGCAACCGCGAACGGCACGGGCGCATCCGCCTTCGCGGCCAGTGGCTTCACTTTCCCATCCGCGCGCTGGATCTCCTGAAACGACTGGACAAGGGATTCGCAGGCGGGATGCTGCGGGACATGTCGGTGCGCAAGCTGACGAAGCGCGCCGAGGGCGACACGTTTGCCTCGGTCCTGATGGCGAACCTGGGACCGACGATGTGTCATCACTTCTATTTCCCGTACTCCCGGAAACTCTGGGGGCGCGAACCGGAGGAGTTGTCCGGAATCCAGGCCCGGAAGCGTGTGACCGCAGGCTCCTTCACCAAGCTGCTGAAGCGGCTCGTGAAGCCACCGGGCGGTGGGTTCTTCTACTACATGCGCCGCGGCTACGGCCAGATCAGCGAAGCCTACGCCGAAGCAGGCCGGGCGGCCGGCGCGGAGATCCTGACCGGTTGGGCGGTGACGAAAGTCGCCCGGAAAGCTGGCGGCGATCCAGGATGGACCGTGACTGCCGAATGCAACGGCGAGAAGCGGGAGCTTCAGGCAGACCACGTCTGGTCGACCATTCCGACAACGCTGCTGGCGCGCATGACAGTGCCTTCTCCAGATCCCGCGGTGCTGCAGGCGGCGCAGTCAATCGACTTTCGCGCGATGGTACTCGTCTACCTCCAGCTCGACGTGGACCAGTTCACCACCACGGATGCCCATTATTTCCCCGAAGCCAACGTGCGCGTCACCCGTGTTTCGGAGCCGAAGAACTACTTCGGACTCAACGAGCCGAAGGGGACCACCGTGTTGTGCGGCGAGTATCCGTGCGCGATAGACGACGAGATCTGGAAGGCGACCGATGAGCAACTCGCCGAACGCATGGGGCGCGATCTCGCCACCGCCGGCATACCCGTGCCGCGCAAACCGATCGCGGTGCACGTCAGGCGCCTTCGTCAGGCATATCCGATCTACCTCAACGGCTACGAACATCCGCTTGCCGCGCTGGACTCGTGGGCCGAGCGAGAACCCAACCTGCTGGTGTACGGTCGGCAGGGGCTCTTTGCGCATGACAACACGCACCACGCGCTGTACATGGCGTACGCCGCGGTTGATTGCCTTCTCGACGGGCAGTTCGACCAAACGAAGTGGAACGAATACCGGAAGGTGTTCGCTACGCACGTGGTGGAGGACTGATTGGGGGCCGTGAACGAACGGTCGATGTCCGGAGGCAGTGCCGGCATTGGTGCAACACTCCGTGAAGGTGGGCCCGCGCTCCTGGTGATCGTCGCGATCGCGCTGCTGGCGCGGGTGATTCGCCTCAACAGCGGCTACTGGATCGACGAGCTGTACGCCCTCATGAACTCATACCGGCTGCCGTTCTCCGGGATCGTCTCGACATTCTGGGGTGACGCGCACCATCCCCTTTATTCCCTCTTCGCCCGGATGTCGCTGACCGTTTTCGGCGAGGCACCGTGGGCGACGCGGGCACCAGCAGTGGTGTTTGGTACCGCTGCGGTCGCGGCGACGTATCTCGTGGCACGGCTGGTCGCATCCCGTCGCGAAGCGCTCCTTGCAAGCCTGATCCTGGCGGTCTCGTACCACCACGTGTGGTTTTCGCAGAACGCGCGCGGCTACACGCTGATGGGCCTACTCGCTCTGGCGTCCACCGTGGCGCTCGTCAGGATGCTCGAGAGAGGCTCCTGGCAAATGGCCGTCCTCTACGCTGTCATCGCAGCGCTGGGTGCGTACACACACCTGACGATGGTCTTCGTGGCGTTCGGGCAGGCGATCGTCGCGGCATTGACCGTTGCACTCCCGGAGAAAGGCCGGTCTCGCATGGACTGGCGTATCCCGGTAACGGCCTTCGCGCTCGCGGGAATTCTGTCATTCCTGCTGTATCTGCCGATGCTCGGGCCCGTGCTGGACTTCTTCATCAATCGACCGTCGGGATTGCGCGGGACGTCAACTCCATCGTGGGCGCTCGCCGAAGCCATACGCGTGCTCCTTCTTGGCGTGGGAACACCGGGTGCGCTGTTGGCGGGCGTCATTCTGGTGACCGGGTCCATCGTTGCGTTCGCGGGATTCGCGTCTGTCGTCCGTCTCAACCGGACTGTGGGACTCGCTTTTGCGCTGCCGCCAGTGGTCGTGCTTCTCGGGGCGCTGGCGGGGCGCGGAACGATGTATCCTCGATTCTTCTTCTTTGCCGCAAGCTTCGCGGTCATTGTGGCTGTGCGCGGCCTGTTCGCCTGCGGTGAGTTTGTGCAACGACGATGGCCAGGGGTTCCAGGCGCCACGTTGGCAACGACGGGAGCGGCGCTGGTAGCGGTGTTGTCTACGGCTTCACTGAGCCTGAACTACCGGTATCCGAAACAGGATTTCACCGGCGCGATGCGATACGTACAGGCAGCCAAGGCACCCGAGGACACTGTCGCCTTTGCGGGAGTACCGGGCGACCCGTATCGAGGGGTTTATGGCCGCGACTGGCCGACCGTGAATACGGCCGCAGAGATCAACGCATTGCGACAGCATGGCCGTACGTGGCTTATCTACACGTTCCCGCGCTACCTCGAGGTGGGTGCGCCGGAAGTGTCGTCGATCGTGAAGCGCGAGTGTCACGAACGCGCTGTGTTTCGAGGTACTGTTGGCGGCGGCGACATGATCATCTGCACCCTGGACCCGGCATGACGAAAGTCATCATCCAGATTCCCTGCTATAACGAAGCGGCCACGTTACCCGGCACGCTGCGCGACCTGCCGCGATCACTGCCAGGTGTCGACGTCGTCGAGTGGCTGGTGGTCGACGATGGCAGCCAGGACGGAACCGCCGAAGTCGCACGAGCGCACGGCGTGAGTCATGTGGTGCAGTTCGACCGGAACCGGGGGCTTGCGGCGGCATTCACTGCGGGACTTGAAGCCTCGGTGCGCGCGGGTGCGGACATCATCGTCAACACGGACGCCGACAACCAGTACCGCGCGACCGATATCGCGGCGCTGGTCACGCCGATCGTCGAGAGGCGCGCGGAGTTGGTGATCGGGGACCGGCGCGTCGGGTCGCTGCCGAATTTCTCCTGGCTCAAGCGGCGGCTCCAGGTGATGGGGAGCTGGGTCCTTGGTCGCGCCGCCGAGTTGGAGACACCTGACGCGACCAGCGGGTTCAGGGCGTTGTCGCGCGACGCTGCGCTCCGCACGCTGGTGCTGAGCAATTACTCCTACACGCTGGAGACGCTGATCCAGGCAGGCGCGAGACGGGCGTCGGTGATGTTCGTGCCGATCGGCATCAACCCGCAGACGCGGCCATCGCGCCTGATGCGAAGCATCCCGGAGTACATCGGGAAGTCCACCGTGACGATCGTTCGCGCCTATGCGATGTATCGGCCGTTGCGGGTTTTCGTCACGCTGGGCGGAACCCTTATCGTCCTTGGCCTGCTGCCAGGGCTCCGGTTCGTCTGGTTCTACCTGACGGGGAGTCGCGTCGGGCATATTCAATCACTGATCCTCGCGGCCATCCTCATCATCATCGGGTTCCAGGTGATTTTGATCGGACTGGTGGCCGACGTGCTCGCCGCCAACCGCAAGCTCCTCGAGGAAGTGGTGTATCGCCTGCGCCGGCGGGACGCGGCGGATCCGGACACTACGATTGCGCGCAAAGATGCCTGACGAGTCGGGTAAACGGCGCCTGAAGCCCTGGCGACACCCGGCGTTCCGGCTCGCCGGAAGCGCGATCGTCCTCGCGCTGCTGTTCACCGTGCTTCCTGCCGGTGAAATGCTCGCGGCGATGCAGCGCCTTCCGATTGCCGGCTGGGGCCTGGCGATTGCCACCTACCTCGCCCTTCACCTCATTGGCGTCGTGAAGTGGCGACTGCTCGTCAACGCCGCCGGCGGCGGGCTTCCCTTCGTCGATGCGGTGCGGGCGTACTACTCGGGACTCTTCGGCAACACGTTCCTTCCCTCGATCGTGGGCGGGGACGTGGTCCGTGCCGGTGTGGCGTTCGGGGTCGTGCGTTCCAGGAGCGGCCTGCTCCTGGGCAGCCTGGTGGACCGCGTGCAGGACATCATCGGGCTTGGCCTGGTGGCCGGCGCTGGAGCGCTCCTGTCGCCGCGAGCGCTTGCACCGGAGAGCCGCACGGTGTTCCTGGCGTTAGGCGCCATGCTGGCCGCGGGCGGCGTGGCGGCATTGCTCGCGTGGCGACTGTTCCCTTCCCGGCGCCTGCCCTTCCGGTGGCGCCGCAAGCTCGTGGCGGTTCGGCGCGCGGTACGGGCCACGGCGGCGCGGCCATCGCGCCTCGTCGCCGCGCTGGTGCTGGGCATGCTGCTCCAGAGCCTTCTCGTGGTGCTCAACTGGGTCCTCGGCCGCGCCATCGGCATCGACATTCCCCTTTACGTGTGGTTCTTCGTCTGGCCGCTGGCGAAAATCTCCGGACTCCTGCCGGTGACGCAGGGTGGCATCGGCGTGCGCGAGGCGGCGCAGGCCGCGCTGTTTGCGCCCTTCGGAGTGTCCGCCGTGATGGCGGTCGCGACCGGGCTGGTATTCGAGGTCGTGATCATCACCGGAGGACTGGCGGGTGGCGCCATCGCGTGGCTCCTGGGACGACGCCCCCGAAACGGGGAGGAACGCACCGCTCAGTTGCGCGCTGGTGAGGCGTGAGTCCGAGCGCTCGTTCCCCGCGCTGGAGGCTGTTCCTCACCGTCTGGCTCGTCTATTCGGTCTTTGCCACGACCAACGTTGCTCGTGAGACCTATCTCGCAATCGCGTTAGGCACGTCCGGAACGGTCAGGGTGGATCCATACCTTGGCCTGCATCCTGACCTGTTCGAGATCCCCGGGCGGGGCAGTTACATCAACAGCAACCCCGGCGCCTCGATCGTGGGGGCCGTCCCGTATGCGATCCTCGTGCGGCCCGGCATTGCCCTCGCCACGCACCTGCGCCCTGAGATCGCGGCGCCAAAGCCGCCGGCGAGGTACGACGACCCGC
>DATMBT010000541.1:0-7468 GCA_035559475.1 Gemmatimonadaceae bacterium | reverse complement strand
TCCTTTGCGTAACGCATGAGTCGCGCAGCGCATTCGCGTACCTGCCCCACGTTGCCCGGCGCACCTTCGAGCTCCGCGGAATAGATCGTCTGGATGGAGTCGATGACGAGCAGGTCCGGTCGTGATGCTGATGCGGTCGCGAGGATTTCCTCGAGCGTAGTCTCCGCCAGGAGCTCGACGAGCAATGCCGACTCACCGAGTCGCTCCGCCCGCAACCGTACCTGTGGCGCGGATTCCTCGGCCGACACGTAGAGCGCGCGTCGTCCTTCGCGGGCCCCGCTTGCGGCGACTTGCAGCAATAACGTTGACTTGCCGATCCCGGGTTCACCGCCAATGAGCACCACGCTGCCGTCGACGATGCCACCGCCTAACACGTAGTCGAGCTCCCGCAGTCCGGAAGACAGTCGCGTTGACCGGGCCGCTTCGACGGAGCCAATACGGACGGCCTTCGATGTCGCGGGTACCTCGCGCCGGCCGCGTGCGCCTGACCGTGGTACGGCGCGCTCGACCTCCTCGACCAGCGTGTTCCACTCACCACACGCGTCGCACTTGCCACCCCACTTCAGGTATTCCGCACCGCATTCGGTGCAGCGGTATACCGTACGCGACTTGACGGTCACGACGCCTGCCGCGACGTGAAGTTGTCGAAGCGTGTGTAATGCTTGTGGAAGTGGAGCCGTACGGTGTCCGTAGGACCGTTGCGCTGCTTGCCGATGATGAGCTCCGCCAATCCCTCGAGTGGTGTGCCGTCGGCCATCCGGCGCGGCTCGCCGCGCTCGTCCTTTGAACCTTCGTAATACTCCGGCCGGTAGAGGAACATCACGACATCCGCATCCTGTTCGATGGCGCCGGATTCGCGGAGGTCAGAGAGCTGCGGACGGCGGTTCTCACCGGTGCGTTGCTCAGGTGCGCGCGACAACTGCGACAAGGCAACGACCGGGATGCGCAGTTCTCTCGCCAGCGTCTTCAGCGAACGCGAGATGTAGCTGATTTCCTGCTGGCGATTTTCCGAATCCGGCGGCCCCGCGATGAGCTGCAGGTAGTCGATGATCACAATGCCGACCTTGTTCTCGACTTGAAGCCGCCGGGAGCGCGAGCGGATGTCGAGCGCTGTCAATCCGGGGCTGTCGTCGATCCAGATTGGCGCAGAGCTCAGGATGCCGGTCGCCTTGGCGAGTCGAGAGAAGTCGTCAGGCGACAGGCGTCCGTTTCGGAGACGTTGCGCATCGATATAACCCTCGGCGGCGAGCATGCGGGCAACGAGTTGCTCCTTCGCCATTTCGAGGGAGAAGATTGCCACGGGCACCTGCGCCTGGATGGCGGCGTTCTGCGCCACATTGAGAATGAACGCGGTCTTCCCCATTGAGGGCCGCGCCGCAACGATGCTCAGTTCCGACGGCTGGAAGCCGAGCGTGAGCTTATCCAGGTCAGTGAACCCGGACGGAACGCCAGTGACCGCGCCGCCACCTTTCGCCAGTTCCTCGATGCGCTCCATCGCTGGCCACAGGAGTTCCTTGATGCGATGGAACCCTTCGCGACCGCGATCGGTGTTGATCTGCAGGATCCGCTGCTCGGCATGATCGAGCAGTTCGGCGGAAGTGCGTCGGCCGTCGTACGCTTCGGAGACAAGTTCGGTCGATGTCTCGATCAGGCGGCGGATCAGCCCCTTTTCGCGAACGATGCGCGCATGGTACTCGACGTTCGCCGAGGTCGGGACCACGTCGAGCAGGTGCGACAGGTATTCCTTGCCGCCGACCGCCTCGAGCTCGCCGCGCAGTGAGAGTTCGTCGGCGAGCGTGAGCACATCGACGACGATCCCGCGTTCATTGAGTGCCACGATCGCGCGGAAGATCCGGCGGTGGCCCTCGCGATAGAACAGCGTGTCGTCGGCGAATTCCGCGGCGCGCAGGATCGCGTCGCGATCCATGATCATCGCGCCCAGGACAGCCGACTCGGCATCCTCCGACCAGGGTGGCCGGCGGTCGCGGAATGTTTCAGCTACTGATGGCGCGATCGAGGAGTTTTCGAGCAAGCTGGACATCGTCCCACGCCGGCCGTTTCCAGGCCGGATTCCTTAGAAGGGCCGCTGGGTGGTACGTCACCACCAGTGGCACGCCATGATATCGGTGAATCTTGCCTCGCAGCTTGCCGATTCCTTCGCGCGTGTTCAGCAGCGTCTGGGCAGCAAACGTCCCGAACGCAACAATCACACGTGGTTGGATCAGCTCGATCTGGCGCAGCAAGAATGGACTGCAGGCTTGCACCTCGTCCGGCATGGGATTGCGATTACCGGGCGGTCGGTGCTTGAGAACATTGCAGATATAAACGTCTTCGCGCGAGAGCTTGATTGCGGCGAGGATTTTGTCCAGTAACTGGCCGGCTTGGCCAACAAACGGCCGCCCGAGTTCATCTTCCGTGGCGCCGGGCGCTTCACCAACGCACATCAGGTCTGCGTTCGGATTGCCTTCACCCGGCACCGGGTTCTTTGCATCGAGATGCAGGGAACACAAAGTGCACGCGCCGACCGCTGAGGATAACTCTGCGAGGTTCGCAAATGGATTCGTGCCTCCGAACAATTCTTTTCCCACACCGCCGATCACGATTCCCGATGGCACGGATTCGAGCGGCTCGGTGGCATGAGGATCGCGCGGAGTAGCAGGCCCGGGCACCGGCATCGCATAGCGCGGAGTCTTTTCCGTCGGCGCTGGCGCGGGCGCAGCACCAGCTTCCTTCAGCACCGCCCGCCAGTCCGACGATGGGGCTGAGCTCACATCGGCGCGGCGATTCGGTTCTTCAGGCCGAACGTTTCGTTCATTCCCTGCCTCCTGACTCCTGCCTCCTGCCTCCTTCGGCGCGCCAGCGCCGAGGATCCGCATCGCCTCGTCTACACTCAGGCTGTCAAAGACCAGCTCTGTTTCTCCTGCCTCCCGCCGCTGCTCGAGGAAGCGGCGGAGCTGATCCCTAGCGTCCATTCATCAGCTCCACGATCCGGTCGAGGATCGCGTCGGCGACCTCAGTCTTGGGCAGAAGGGGCAAGTCGGTGCGTGTGCCGTCGCGCGCCAGCATTGTCACCCGATTGGTGTCCACGGAAAAACCGGCACCTTGTTCACGCGCGTCGTTTGTCACGATGAGGTCCAGGCACTTCTCCTCGAGCTTGGCCGTACCGTTTTTCAGCACATCGTCGGTTTCCAGCGCGAAGCCGACCGCGATCATCCCCGGAGGCCTGAGCGGGATGGTCTCACGCAGGATGTCGGGAGTCGTTTCCAGCGCGAGGGCGTTCGGTGCGTTTGCCTTCTTCACCTTCGACGTCGCAACGCTGCTGGCACGGAAATCCGCGGGCGCCGCGGCCATCACGAGCACGTCGGCGGCTTTGATCTCGTCGCGCACAGCTTCCAGCATGTCTTCGGTTGTCTCGACCGCACGAAGTCGCGGGCCTACAGGCGCGTCGATCGACAGCGGTCCGGCCACCAGCACCACCTCGGCCCCGCGACGCCAGGCCGCCGCCGCAATCGCTACGCCCATCTTTCCGCTACTGCGATTCGAAATGAACCGCACAGGGTCCACTGCTTCACGTGTTGGTCCGGCCGACACAACGACCCGCCGTCCGCGCAATGCATCCGTGGTCTCGATCAACCGACCTGCATGCGCGAGGATCGTCTCGGGCTCGGGCATGCGGCCCGGGCCTGATCCCTCCCCGACCGCGAGTTCCCCAACATCCGGATCGAGCACGTGGTAGCCGAGCTCGCGCAGGTGCGCGACGTTGCGTTGCGTCTGTCCGTGCGCCCACATGCGGTCGTTCATGGCGGGCACGAACAACACCGGCGCGGTCGTCGCCAAAAGGCAAGCGCTGAGAAGGTCGTTGCCGCGGCCAGTGGCCGCGCGCGCCATGAAGTCCGCCGTTGCCGGCGCGATAATCACGAGATCTGCGGCGCGGGCAAGGTGGATGTGGTCGAGCGCATGGCCAGCTTGCACAAGTGCCGTGTGCACGGGGCGACCGGTCAACGCCTCGAACGTCACCGCTCCGACGAATTCAGTCGCTGAGCGGGTAAGGACGACATCGACTTCCGCGGTTGCTTGCGTGAGCTGCCGCGCCAGCCACGCTGACTTGTAGCTGGCGATCCCTCCGGTTACTCCCAGAAGGACGCGGCGGCTGGAAAACGGCCGAACGGGATTACTCCTCGCCGCGCTTGCGGGCAACGACGCGGTATTCGATCAGCCCTTCAGACAGTTCTTCCAGCGACCGCGTGGTCAACTTTTTCTCCCGGGACGTACGCTCGCGCGGGAACTCGTTGAGCATCCGCGCCTGCTTGGCGGCGATGAGCACACCGAGGTACTTGTTGGCTGAGCGTTCCTTGATGTCGTCCGGTGTGAAGACTCGCATTGGTTTCAGGCTGGTGTAGAGAGTTGAACAAGTTGCCGGTCGAGCTCTTCGACCAGCGAATTAACACGGGCAGTCAACTGAGGCTGCCGCGCATGCTTAACAGCTTCGGCGTCGATAATAGACGAAACAATCCGGTAGGCGGCGTCGAGATTATCGTTGACGACCGCGTACTGGTACGATACAGCCGCGCGCAGTTCGTCGCGCGCCGCCCGCACCCTGGTCCGGAAAGCATCCCCTGACTCGGTCTGGCGAGCGGTCAGGCGTTGCATTAACGCCGTAGCGCTGGGTGGGATAAGGAAAACTAACACCGACTCGGGGTAGACGGCCCTGAACTGCCTCGCCCCCTGCACGTCGATGTCCATGACAACATGGCGGTACTCCCCCAGCACACGCTCGACCTCAGATCGCAATGTGCCGTACCAGTTGCCGTGCACTTCGGCGGATTCGGCGAATTCCCCCCGTTCGCGACGCGCCACGAAGTCACTCGTCGACAGGAAGAAGTAGTCCTTGCCGTCCACCTCGTTGCCTCGCGGCGCTCGGGTGGTACATGAGATCGAATAGCCAACGTCAGGCCGCCGTTCGAGTAGCAGCCTTGTGATGGTCGTCTTGCCGCCACCCGAAGGTGCCGAGAGGATGAGCGGGAACGGGTTCATTCCAGGTTTTCCACCTGTTCGCGAATCCGTTCGAGTTCTTCCTTGACCGTCACGACGTCCGTGAGCATGGACGCGTCGTTTGCCTTGCTGCCGGTGGTGTTCGCCTCGCGCAGCATTTCCTGCAGCAGGAAACCCAGTCGCTTTCCTACCGGCTCGCCGGATCCGTCGGAGACGGATTGGCGGAAGGCGGCAACGTGTGAGCCAAAGCGCGAAAGCTCTTCCTGCACATCCAGTCGATCCGCCTGAATCGCGAGTTCCATCGCCAGTCGTTGCTCGTCGAACGGAATGCCGTTGGTCAGCTGGCGGATCGACTCTCGGGCCCGGGTTCGTTGCTCATTCAAGCGTTGTGGAGCGCGTTCGCCGATGCGTCCCAGCGCTGCCTCCACAATCGAGAGTCGTTCGATCAGGTATGTGCCGAGGCGCTCACCTTCCTGCTGTCGAGAGCTGGCGAGGTTCACCGCGGCAGCATCCACGAGCTGCAGAAACGCCGACGCTTCACCCTCGGAGCCCTCGCGGATCGACGACATCACGTCTGGCATCCTGAGCACGGTGGAAACATCAACGTCTCCCGCGAGGCCATATCGGTCCTTCAGGTCCCGCAACAACCCGACATAAGCGCCGAATCGTTCCTCGTCGATCAACGGTGGACCGGCAACCCCTCGGTCGATCCTTGCATTCAACGTGATATGGCCACGTGAAAGCCGCTTGCGGAGAGCCTCCCGGACTTCTGCTTCCCAACGCGACAGCTCCGCGGGGAGCTTGATTGTGACGTTGAAGAACCGGTGGTTGACTGACCGCAATTCGACGGTGACGCGTGCGGACCCTACGGTCCCTTCCGCGGCGCCGAAACCCGTCATGCTCCGTATCATATGAGGGGGCGTAAGTTACGGTGCCACAACAACCTTGTCAATTGATGAAGCTCCAGCGAATGCCGTAGATCGAAGTCACGCTCGGCATGGTGAAGCCGGGAACCTGCTGGTACGCCTGGCCCAGGAAATTGCGATAGAGGAAGCTGACCGTTGCGCTCAGGAGCCGGATTTCGAGTTCCGCGGTCCAGATCCGGTATTGCGACGACTGCAACAGGTCGTTGGCGACGGGAAAGAGCGCTTCGGTGCGGTACTCGTGAATGATCGACGCCATGATACTGAGGTTTCCGGTGGGAAACTTCCCGCGCATGTCGGAGTCCACGTAGAGCCGCGACCGCGTCTCGTACTGGGGCCGATAGATCCCTGCGGCGTCGTATCGAGTCGCGGTGACGTCGAGGCCAACGTCTCGATAGAACTTCCCCCGCATCGTGGCGAAGATGCCGTTCGATGGCCCCTGGTTGGCCGAGCGAAACGCGGTGTCGAATGCGATCGCAGCGGGCAGGAACGTGGTGTCGCGTCTGAGCGTGCCGGTCGTGAACCACATGCGGCCAGCCCTTGCGCCTATTTCAGCCCGAATAGCCAGACTCGTCGGAGCATCAGCCCCCTCGATAGGCGAGAACTGACTCACCGACCCACTGAGGGCGAATCGCCCGCCGAAGTTGAACAGCGCCCCGCCTTCGAGGCGTTGCACACTGTCGAGTGGTGAGCGTTCGCCGAGGAACGAGAGCGACAACGGGCCGGAGACAAATCCGACTCGCACAGCGGGAGAAACAGTGGAAAGGCCGCGCCAACGACGAAGTCGTCCCAATGCCGAGACACGAAGCGAGCCCCGGGTGATACCACCAGTCAACACGAGCTGCGGGCGTGATTGGGTGGTGTCGTTGTCGACCTCCAGGGAATCCGGCTCCTGCGGCGAACCGCCGGGGCCACCACCACCCGGACCAGGAACCGAGTCGATGACCAGGAGCGGCGGATTGCGGATTGAATACGATTGCGCCGACCCGATCACTTGCACCCACCATGGACTCGTGACGGCATCGCCCCAGGCGAAGCGGGCGATTGCCACCGAGGACAAGCCGTCCATGGTCGGAATCGTATCAGTCGGGGGAGGTGCGCCTTCGAACGTGCGCTCCGTGAACTTCCTCCCCGAACGGAGCAGCGAGGCGTCAGCACTCCAGCTGCCGCGGGCGATACCCAGTCGTGCCCACAGAGACGTCTGGTCTCCGGCTTCGTGCGTGCGACTATCAGTCGTGGCGTAGTGGTTACCCGCGAGCTGTAACACCTGCCCACCCGAGAAGCGCTTGCCAAAGAAGCCGCTATACAGGTTCGTCTGTACGTCGCCGGTATGGATGTTGATCTGCGTGAACGGCGTGGTGTTGTTGACACGCCAGGTGCGGAGGTGCACGCGAACTTCTTCCCCGGTGGTCTCTACGGTCGCGTCTTCGAGATGCCAGAGGTCGATGACGGACAAGTCATGTTGACCCTCGAGGCGCGAGTTCAATGGATCCAGCTCGACGCCGTCCATGAAGACGCGCACGCGGGCGAATCGCCCGTTCACCGCCGCCATT